>DAITAN010000357.1:0-2859 GCA_036824235.1 Gaiellaceae bacterium
CGGTGCTCCAGGCGTGAGCCTCGGGGCGGCAACCGGAGCGCCCGGTCGGGCGCTCGCACCGCCGGCTGACCCGGTGTTCAGGGTGCAGCAGCCGCAGCCGCTGCAGACGACACGGTTCGAGTCGACCTGGGCAACCGTGAGGCACGCCACGCCGGTTCGCGCCGACCCACGGCGAGCCGCGCCGCTCGTCGGGCGCCTCGAGCCGCGAACCCCCGAGGGAACCACCAACATCGTTCTCGCCCTCGACCGTGCGGAAGACGCGCGGGGGTCTCTCTGGATCCGCGTGCGCATCCCCGCCCTGCCGAATAACACGACCGGATGGGTGCCGCGCTCGACGCTCGGTGGCTACGGGGTCGTCCGCACGCGACTCGTCGTCGACCTGAGCGACCGTCGGCTGACCCTCCTCCGTCGTGGCAAGGCGATCTTCAGTGCCGCGGTGGGCGTCGGCACGGAGCAGTTCCCCACGCCGACCGGCGACTTCTACGTGCGCAACAAGCTCACGCGCTACCGAAACGCCTTCTACGGCCCGCTCGCATTCGGCACGAGCGCCCGTTCGGAGACGCTCACCGACTGGCCCGACGGCGGCTTCGTCGGCATCCACGGAACGAACCAGCCCGGGCTGATCCCGGGACGTGTGTCCCACGGGTGCATCCGCCTTCGCAACCAGGCGATCCTGAGGCTCTCGCGCCTGCTGCCCATCGGAACGCCGCTGAGGATTCGCGCGTAGTGAGAGCCGTCGCCCTCCTCCTCGCGCTCCTCACCCTTCTCGCGGCGCCGGCTGCGTTCGGGCAGAGCCAGACCCGCGAGCCCGACCTTGCGGACCTCTGGAGCGAGTATCCGCTCGACCAGAGCCCGGCCGCCGTCGAGCGCCTGCAGTGGCGGGAGCGCGATGGGTCGACCGCGGGGCCGCCCCCACGAGCGGCGCAGCCCGCCGGGCCGGTTGCTCTGGCGATCTTCTACGTGATGCTGGCCCTCGCCGTGATCACCGTCCTCCTCGTGATTCGTCGAGTCGTGGTCCTGCCGCTGGGCCGCGTCGGTCTTGTGCCACGCCGCACCGGCCGTCCAGCCTCCGAGCACGCCGAAAGCCGCGGGCAGGCCGAGAGCACCGGACCACCTCCGACCGCTTCTCCGTAGGCCTACAGGTCCGCCCTTAGCGGAGAATCGTCGTCACGACGCCGGTCTCCGGGTCGACCCGGCGCACGGCGGGTTCCGGCTGCGACTGGCTGAACAGGAGCGCCCCGTCGGGTGCGAACGCGATGTCGCTCGGGAGAATGCCGATCTCGGTCGCGCGCATCCCGTCCTCGCTCGCGCCGAGGACGCCGGTACCCACGACGACCTCGATCGACCCGTCCTCGCCGAGGCGCTTGATCTGGCCGCCGGATGGGTCGCCCGAGATGAGATAGAGCGTGCCGTCGGGCGCGAACAGCACCTTGAACGAGCCTGCCTCCGGGCCTTCGACGACGGTCTCGATCGTGCCGCTGTCCGCAAGCACCCGCCTGATCAGCGCCTGGCCGTCGGGGAAGTACAGGTTCCCGTCCGCGTCGTAGGCCGCCCCGTGCGGGGACTCCACGCTCGCCTCCGCCGCCGGACCGCCCTCACCCGTTGTGCGCTGCGCGCCGTCCCCGGCGACAGTCTGGATGCGGCCGGTCTCCAGGTCGATGCGCCTGATGTAGTTGCCGAGCGTCGGCACGGCGATGTACCGACCGGTCGGATCGAGCGCGACGTGTGCCGGAAGCCCGAGGTCGGCCCGCGTCGCCGGGCCTCCGTCGCCGCTCCATCCCTCACGGCCGGTGCCGGCGACCGTGTCGATCGTCCCGTCCGGGCCCACGCGCCGAATGCGGTTCGCCGTGAAGTCGGCGATGAAGAGACTGCCGTCGGGAGCCAGGGCGATGCCGACCGGCTCCTGGATGGTCGCGTCGCTCGCCGGGCCGCCGTCGCCGGCCGACCCCGCCTCGCCGGTGCCGACGACCACCTCGCTCTCGCCCGTGGCAGGGTCGACGCGGAGCACCTGGTGGAGCAGCCCGTCGGCCACATAGACCTGCCCGTCGGAGTCGACCGCGAGGTCGTACGGAAGCTCGAGCACCGGCTCCGGCCGCTCCGGCGGTGCAGTCGTCTGGCGTGCGGCCTCGTTCTCGTCCCCGCCGCAGCCGGCGGCGAGAAGAAAAGCGACGAGGACGACAGCGTGCCGGAGCATCGCTGGTGGTACACCGGCCGCAGGAGCGGCGTTACGCGGCTAGCGCAGCTCGGCGGCGAGCTCGAGAGCGCGCTCGCGGCCGACCCCGGCCTCGAGGCGGTAGGCGACGTCGCCCTCCTGCCAGACCAGGACGTTCCCGGCCAGGGCCGCCTCGGCGGCGCGCTCTTGGTAGTCGTGGCCGAGGTAGAAGACGATGTGATCGTTGCCGCTCATCCAGAGCCCTCGCTCGCCGCGGACATCGACGACCTCGGCCTTGGTGGACGGGCTGATCAGCTTGTGGAACAGGACGCTCTCCGTCGTCCACTCGGTCAGCACGAGACGCGCATCGCGCTCCTCCCCGTAGACGGCCGTGACCACGACGCCGCCCGACGGATCGCGGTAGTGGTAGACGAAGTCGGGCTCTCCCAGCGACTCCGGGAGCAGGATGTCGAACGGAGCACGTTCTTCGGCCTCGGCGAGCGTGACCTCGACGCCGTAGACGCCGGTCCACGATGTGAGCGGCATGCTCGGGAGCTCGTCCACCCGTTCTACGCGGACACCGGGCAGGAAGTCGAGCCAATCGGCGACCGCCCCGCGCGCGCCGGGCGAGAGGGCGAGCACGCTGGCAAACGTGGCGACGAGTGCGGCCAGCGCGAGCACGAGCCGGGCAGGCCTCCGCGGGCCGG
>DAITAN010000358.1:0-2852 GCA_036824235.1 Gaiellaceae bacterium
GTGGCCGTCGCGCAGGAGCAGGCGCGTCTGGTGCGCGCCCCAGGCGTCCTGGGGCCACGAGGCGACCTCGGTTGCGAGCCAGTCCGGCAGGCGCGTCGGCTCGTCCACCCTGACCCCGTCGCGCGGCGCTAACCGCCGAGGAGCTTGATGAGGTCGTCCACCTCGAGCATCTCGTACGACTGCGTCTGCACGCTTCCGCGTGCCCCAAGGGAGATCGAGACCTCGGCGACGATCGAGGCATTGTCGGCCTCGATGATGTTGACGAAGTCGTACGGGCCGAGCACGAACCACTGGTGGATCACCTTCGCGCCCAGCTCCTCGACGTCCTTGTTGACCTCACGCAGGCGGTCCGGGTTGGCGCGGAGCGTCTGCAGGCCCTGGTCGCTCAGCGTCGACAGCATCAGGTACTTGGGCATCTCTCCTCCTAGGCGGATTCGCGGCCCGAGGATACAGCGGCCCGCGCCCGTTGCTCGAAGTAGAGGACGGAGAGCCCGAGGAAGAAGAACGGCGCGAGCATGACCTGGACGATCGCAATTGCGATACGTGTCGCGTTGTCGGCGAAGCTGATCAGGAGTCCGGCGAGCAGGACCCCGAAGAGCACGTTGACGATCAGGAGCGCCGCGACCACACCGGTCGCGTGCAGGTAGTCGACCTTGGAGAGCGCGAGCGTCCGCTCCAGCGCGTACGTGACCACCTGGAACGTGCCGCCGCTCGCCCGGGTCTGCTCGACCATCGCGGCCGGCACGGCGAACACGGTCAGCCCCAGCCAGAACGCGACGAGGAGGAAGAGCAGCGAGAGGTAGCCGGCGAGCGCGAACGGGAGCCCGACGACCGCGGCCAGCAGCAGGATCACCGGAAAGCGCACGAGGACCTGCGCCCACGCCTCGCGGAACGTGTCGCCCGCGACGAGGCGGACCGCGACGCCGCTCGCCATCGTGAACATGATCGCCGTGACGACGTAGTAGACGGCCACATGCACGATCCCGGCGAGCAGGAGGCCACCGGCGTAGACGAGGCCCAGGCCGATCGCCGCTCGGATCCGGCTGCCGTAGATGCTCACCGTCTCCGCGAGGATCTCGCCGAGCTTGAGCGGGCGTTCGGGAGGCGACACGGCGAGACTCTAGGGTGCAATCGTGGAGATCCGCCGCGAGAACTACGAAGCCTTCACGTCGCAGGCGCTCGTCGCGGCGCTCAACGCCGAGCTGCTCGACCGCTACGACGGCTTCGACGGGTCGGGCGGCGAGCTTGCTGCGACCGACTTCGCGCCGCCCGGCGGTACGTTCGTCGTGGGTTGGGAGGACGGGGAGCCCGTCGCCTGCGGGGGCGTCATGCGCTACGACGAGACGACCGCCGAGATCAGGCGGATGTACGTGGCGCCCTCCGCGCGTGGGCGCGGCCTCTCGCGGCTCCTGCTCGCCGCACTCGAAGACGAGGCGAGGGAGCTCGGCTACGAGCTTGTCCGCCTGGAGACGGGCGACCGGCAGCCGGAGGCGATCAAGCTCTACGTCTCATCCGGCTTCGAGCCCATCCCACGCTTCGGGCCGTTCGTCGACGACCCGCGCAGCGTCTGCTTCGAGAAGCGGCTGTAGAGCGTTGCTCCTCGACTAGGCTTCCCGCCGTGGCCTTCACCGTCTTCCAGGCGAGCGAGCTGGCCTTCGAGCCGCGCGGCGAGGACGACCCGCGCATGGTTGCGCGGATCACGGACGCGCTCTCCGCGTCGCGGGCGAACGTCTGGCGCTACCCGCCCGGGGCGCAGGGGAAGCGGCACCGCGACCTCGGCCAGGAGGAAGTCTTCGTCGTCCTCGACGGGACGCTCACGATCGACCTCGGCGACCCGCCCGAGCGGCACGAGGTCCCGCGCGGCGGCGTCGTGGTCGTCGAGCGCGGCACGGTGCTCCAGCTCCGCAACGCCGGCGACGAAGAGGTCGTCCTCTTCATCTACGGAGCGCCGCCGGAGACCGGCAAGTCCGAGTTCTTCGACCCTGTGCCCTAGACGCGCGCGACGTCGAAGGCGTCGCCCGCCCGCTCGACCCTGAAGCGCTCCTCCAGGTGTGAGCCGGTGATCGGCAGGCCGCTCGCGGCCGCCCGCTCGAGGAGGGCGCGGACGGTTGCGGAGGCCGTCTTCGGATCCTCGTCGACCCCGTGCCCCCACTCCGGCCTCGCCGCCTGGAGCGGATGCAGGAACGAGTCCGTGAGGTAGAGGAGCTCGTTGGCCACCTCGACTGCCAGGTGTCCCGGGGTATGCCCCGGCGCGGGGAGTACGCGGATCCCGGGAGCGATCTCGGTTTCGCCCTCGAGGAGATCGAGCACGCCGTTGCCCTCCAGCGGCAGGAGCTGATTCCGGACGATGTCGGCCGTGGCGGGGGGCATCTGCCCGAGCGCGTCTTCGGTGGTCCAGCGCTCCCAGTCGCGGCCGGCCATGACGTATCGCGCGCGGGGGAACGCGGGCGCCCCCGCTGTGACGTTGCCACCCACGTGGTCGAGGTGCCCGTGGGTCACGACGACGACGTCGACCGCCTCTGGCGAGACGCCGAGACGCCCGAGCTCGGCCTGGAGGGCGCCGCCGGAGCCGCCGAAGGGATGCTCCACGTCGCCGATCCCCGTGTCGACGAGGACGACGGCATCGTCCGTGTGCAGAAGGAGACACCCCAGGGGAACGTCCTCCGGGTACGGCTCGTCGAAGAGCCCTTCGACCTCGGCCGGCTCGGCCTCGACGAAGACGTAGTCGCTCGGGAGCCGGAGGCGCCCGTCGCTGAGGATCGTCGCCTTGACGGCCATGCCGCTTAGGCGGCGGCCGGCTCGGCGGCCGGCGCCCTGGCGAAGACCAGCTCGCCGTCGGCGACGTCCACACA
>DAITAN010000036.1:0-11958 GCA_036824235.1 Gaiellaceae bacterium
CGGGCGAGGATGGCGACGAGCGTGCGCACGAAGGCGACGTCTCCCGCACGCCGACCGTTGCGCCGCCCGAGCCCGTCGACGCGCCGCACGAGCTCGGCGTCGAGACCGAGCCCGGCGCCGAACGTAAACCGCCGCCCGTTGACGCGGCCGAGCGAGATGCAGCGCTCCCGCTCCGAGCCTGCGAGGAGCCGTGCACATTCGACGGGGTCGCGCGGCAGCCCGAGCGCGCGAGGGAGCACGCTGGTCGAGCCGCCCGGGATGAAGCCGACCGCCACGTCGTCGTCGACGCCGTTCACGACCTCGTTGAACGCGCCGTCGCCGCCGAAGACGTAGATCCGCTCGACGCTGCTCCCCAACGCGACCGCGAGGTCGGCGGCGTGCCGCGGCCGCTCGGTGAGCAGGGTCTCGACCGTCAGCCCGCCGGCTTGAAGCTCCCGCTCCACCGCCACGGTCAGCTCCGGCGTGACCCGCGTCGCACGCGGGTTGACGATGAGGGCCGCCTCGGTCACGGCGCCACTGTAGTCGCGCCCCGAACGTGAAGGAGGGGGCCGGGTGGGCCCCCTCCTTCGTCCGAGGTCGATGTGCCGCTAGTCGGCCCTGGAGCTCGAGCTGAACGCCTGCAGCTCGGCCGCGCGGACGAAGCTCCGCGAGGCCCCGGCCGCGACGTTCGAGTCGCAGTCGGCGTTGACCGCTGGATCGGCGTCCTGGTCACCCTGGAACGCCGGCCCGCCCGTGCACTGCGTGGTCTTGACCACGAGACGCAGGTGCGTGGCCCGCGTGTTTGGGATGTCGAACGACCGCAGGATCATGTGCGGCGCCACGGGCCTCGGCGGGTTGCCGGGGAAGGCGTCGTCCGCGCTCGTGTACGCGAGCGAGAAGCCCGCGTCGGTCGCGCAGTCGTCGCCGTCGTTGGCGTCGCACGCCCAGATCTCGAACTTGCGTACCGCCGTGAAGCGGTTGACGCCGTTCGAGAGGAGGGCACTCACCTGGACGTGGCTGATCCTCTGCGTCGCCGCACCGGCCAGGTCGACCGTGACCTTCTTGCCGTCGGCGGAGAGGTTGCCGGCGCCGTCGATGTTTCCGGCGGTTGTCCAGGTCGTGTTCTCCGTGTCGTCGATCAGGTTGCGGAGCTGAGCGGCCTGAGCAGCAGCATCTGCGCCGCTCGTGTCGCCGGTCGCGACGGCTCCTGCGTTGGCGGACGCCCAGTTGTCGGCGAACCGCAGCGTGATGGTCACGTTCTTGCCCTCGCGGATCTGCTCGCGGAAGCGAATGTGCCCGTAACCCGGTGCGGTGGCCACGAACTCGTACGTCCCCGGTGCGAACCTGGCGACGTTGTCCAGATTGACGCCCGTCGTCGCCGAGTTCGTGTCGGCAATCGGCGAAGAGCGGGCCTCGTAGTGCCCGACGAAGATCCGGGCGTTGACCGGGACGTTCTGGTTCAGCTTCCGCGCCGTGAACGTCACGGTCGCGGGAGTCGTCCCGATCGGCTCGAAGTCCGGCGTCGGATCGGTGTCGGTGTTGGCAGTGGTGTTCGTGCTGGTCGCGTTGCGACCCATCCCGTGCCGTGCGAACTCGAGCCACAGCTCCTTCTGGTTCGCCCCGCCGAACCGCAGCATGTCAGCGGCCAGCTGGGCGTCTCGTGCCTGGAGCATGGACGGGTTCGTCGGCATGAGCAGCATCGCGTCGAAGAGGAGCTGGATCCAGCGCCGGTTGCCCGGGCAGTTCTGCGGAGGCAGCTCGCCGTTCGCGCACGCGATCTGGAGGTCGGTGTCGTCCGGCGGGAACTTGCCGTCGTACTTCGCGATCAGCGCCTTCCTGATGTCGAAGTTGACCTTGCTCCAGATCTCGCCGTCGGCGTGGACCTGCGGGCCGGTGAGGTCGTAGCCCATGTCGCTGAAGTTCAGCGCGTTGATCATGAGCTGCTTGCTCGGCTCGGGCACGCCGCCCGACATCGGGAAGTTCATCCCATAGTTGCGGATCGCCCGCACCTTGTTGCCGGTCGCATAGGTCCCGACCGCGTAGCGGTTCTCGTCGCCGGTCGGCACGAGGTTGTTCCCGTTCAGGTACTCCATCGCCATCAGGTCGCCGTGGCTCTCGCCCATGGCGCCGGCGTGGTGACCGGACCGGAGGTTGCCCTTGCCGATCATCCGGTTCTCGATCATGTGGCCGTATTCGTGGCCGATGACGCCCATGTCGTAGTCACCGTCGACGCAGGGCGGATAGAACGCGCCCGGCAGCGCCTGCCACATGTACATGTTGGTGATGGGCGACAGGCCCTCGGGCATCGGGTACATGTTGGCGTTGTCCCGCACGCCCGCGGGCGCGCCGGCCTGACTGTCGCCGATGACCGGGTCGTTCTCGCGCCAGGTCTCGGTCAGGCCGAAGTTGACGTCCTGGCCGTTCCAGTTGCGCTCGGTGAAGCCGAGGAAGTACGACCAGTCGTGCATGCGGTTGTGCGCGACGAACAGGTTCGTGACCGCCGCCGAGTCGTCCCAGGTCGCACCCGGGGCTCCCGGCGTCGGGTTGCAGTCACCGTTGAACCAGTCGTTCGACCATTCGAACACGTAGTCGCGGCTCGGGCTCGTCGGCCGGTAGCCGGGCGGGCTCGGGACCTCGGAGTTGACCCAGGAGGTCGCAGTGACCGCGTTGTTCCCGATCGTCGTCAGCGTCGGAGTGTTCGTCCTGAGGTTGTGATCCCACGGCGCACGCGAGGCGAGGTTGCCGACGACCTTGTCGCAGTCGGCTGCCTCACCGGCGTCCCAGCACCACAGCTCGCGCGTGTCGGTGCTCGGGTTCCCCCACGGGTCGCCCAGGATCGGGGCCAGTGGCGGGTTGGCCGGGGCCAGCTTCCACCGCGCCAGGTACGGGTGCGGCGCAGCCGTGTCGTCGATGGTGAACGTACCGGTGTACGTCCGCGGCTCGAGAGGCGTCCCGAACACGCAGACCTCGGCGAAGTAGTTGCCGGGCGGCACGCCGCCGGTCGGCGAGTACTGGATCACCTCGGGCGTGAACCCGACGTCGAGCGACGTCGCGACGAGCGCGGCGTCCCGGTAGAGCCTCAGGAGAATGTCCTGGCCCGGGTTGTCGGCGTTCGCGAACACCCGCAGGAAGCGGACGCCCAAGCCGACCACGAACGGCCCGTGCCTCGGAGCACAGCTGTTCGGGGTGGTGAGGAGCGTGCCCGAGAATGGGATCGTCACCGGGACGAGCTCCTGGTCGGCCAGGTTGAAGACCGCCGGGAAGCGGGCGAGCAACCGGCCGTCGCGCGCGTCGACGTAGATGCGGAATGCCTCGCCGGCGTCCTTGTTGACGACGAGCGACTCGTACGCGGGCAGCACGCCGCCCTTCGGCGTCGGGAAGCTCACGAGCTTCACGTGCTGGAGCGAGTCGAGGCCGCTGACCTGGAAGGACTCGTAGCCGGCGGCGTCCTTGGCCTGGGTGACCTTCGCGATCGAGAAGCCGTCACCGGCCGCCTGCGCCGCCTGCGCCAGCCCTTCAGCGGGCGAAAGCTGGATCTCACCCGATACGAGCGACTTCGAGCGCGTGAGCGACGAAGAGACGTACGCGACCCTCCAGCGCTTGGCCGCCGTTCCGGTGATCCCGACCGTGACGAGGCCGCCCTCGGCCGCCTCGAGCCCGTCGAAGACCTGGCGGAAGTTGACCGCGTGGCCGTTGCTCGCGGCCAGTCGCGTGTCGGCATCGAGCACGAGGCCGGCGGTCGAGCTCAGGCCGAGAATGGCCTTGTTCGCGTTCAGCCAGGCCCGTGCAGCCGCAACGGCGTTCGCACCCTGTATGCCCGTCGCGAGGAACTTGCCCCGCTTGCTCAGCGAGGCCGGCGTTCCGAACCGGTTCCAAATCACTGTTGCCCCTAGACGTTTGACAGCTGCCCGCTGCGCCGCCGTCGGCGCAGCCACGCCGGTCCGCACGTCGAACTCGGCCGAGTCGCCGTCGTCACTGTGTTGCACGACGGAGACGGCCGAGCCCGGAACGAGCATCGCGGCGAGGACGGCTGCGAGAGCGACCACGATCCATGGTCGTCTACCCATAGCGATTCCCCCTTTTCCGTTCGACTGACGTTTGCTTCCCGAGGAGAGCCGGGCGATCTTCCGCGCGATAGCGACGAAAGTCAAGGAACCCGAGCCCTGCCCAGAAGCCGGTCAGGCAGGCGTCGAGTAGCCGCGCATCCCGTCCACGAGCAGGACGTAGAAGGCGTCGGCCAGCGCGTCGGTATCCGCGCCCGCCCGCAGCCACGTGAAGGCCCAGTTCGCCGCCGAGAGGAAGAGCAGCGTCGCGAGATTCTCGTCCAGGTCGGAGCGCAGCTCGCCCTGCTCCCGGCCCTCGCGGAAGAGCGCGCGAATGCGCTCCTCGTAGCGCCGCCGCTCGGAGACGAACTGCTCGCGACGCTCCCCGTCCAGGTAGCGCCACTCCTGGACGAACACCGTGGCCAGGTCGATCTGCTCGGCGACGACCCTGAGGTGGCCGCGGAGTGCGAGGCGGATCTTCTCGGTGGGGGGCAGCTCCTCGGGAATCGCGTCGAGCGCGCCGTGGAACGCTTCCGCGCCCTGCCGCATCGTCTCGAAGAGGAGATCCTGCTTGCCGTCGATGTGGGCGTAGAGCGAGCCCTTCTGGACGCCGATGGCCTCGGCGATCGCGCCAATGGACGTGCCGTGGTAGCCCTTCTCGGCGAAGAGGCGGGCGGCCTCGCGGGCAAGCTCCTCGCGACGGGTCATGGTAGGCTTTTATCCTAACGATCGTTCGGTTGGGAGGTATTGCCAGTGCTCGAGCGGATGACGGACGATGAGTTTCGCGCCTATCTCGCCGAAGGCGGCCAGGTCGAGACCGGCGACCCCATGCCGGACGACTATCGCAAGTCCCTGATCAAGTTCATCGAGATGCACGGGAACTCGGAGCTGATGGGCGTCCTGCCCGAGCGCGAGTGGATCCTGCGTGCGCCGACGCTCCAGCGGAAGCTGGCCCTCACGGCGAAGGTGCAGGACGAGGTCGGCCACGGCCAGCTCATCTACCGCGTCGTCGAGGACCTCGGCAAGCCGCGCGAGACCTGCTTCGAGGACCTGATCGCCGGCAAGACGAAGTTCCACAACGTCTTCCACTACCCCACGAAGACCTGGGGCGACGTGGGCGTGATCGCATGGCTCGTCGACGCCGCGGCGATCATCTCCCAGAAGGCGCTCCTCAAGTGCTCCTACGCGCCCTACGCGCGGATCATGAAGAAGATCTGCTGGGAGGAGTCGTTCCACATCCTCCACGGCCGTGACGTCGTCCTGGCGATGATGACCGGCACCGAGGAGCAGCGGGAGCTCGTCCAGGAAGCGCTCGACCGGTGGTGGGGGCCACTCATGCAGTTCCACGGCAACCCCACCCCGGCGAAGGACGATCCGATGTACGAGTGGCGGATCAAGAGCCAGGCCAACGAGGACGCCCGCCAGCAGTTTCTCGACGGGTACGTCGACCAGATCTGGGAGCTCGGGCTCACCGTGCCCGACCCGGCGCTCCGCAAGGATGCGAAGACCGGCGTCTGGCACTACTCGGAGCCCGACTGGGACGAGCTCAAGTGGGTCGTCACCGGTCACGGCCCCGAGACGGAGCGGCGCCTTGGCCTCCGGCGCGCCTCGCGCGACGAGACGGCCTGGGTGCGCCGGGCGGTGCTCGCCGACGCGGCGTGATCTGGGAGGTCTTTCGCCAGGAGCGGGAGGGCCAGCCGTTCCAGCACGGCGGCTCGCTCGAGGCGCCCAACCTGGAGTTCGCCGAGGCCTACGCGGTCGAGTTCTACGGCCGGCGTGCCGAGTCGGTCGCGCTGTGGGTCGTCCCGCGCGAGTCGATTCGGGAGATCGAGGAGCCGTACGTCGCCGACGTCTTCGACCGCGACTACCGGCGGGTCGACGGCTACTCGCTGAAGGTCAAGCTCAGGGAAGCCCGTGAGCGCGCAGGCGCCTCCTAACGCCGCCGTCGAGGCAGTCCTCGCCTTCGCCGACGACGAGCTCGTCCTCGGCTGGCGCGATTCCGAGTGGACCGGCGTCGCACCGTTCCTCGAGGAGGACGTCGCGTTCTCCTCCATCGCCCAGGGCGAGATCGGCCATGCACGGGCGCTCTACGAGCTGGTCGCGGGCGTGCAGGGTGGCGACGCGGATGCTCTCGCCTTCGACCGCCCGCCCGAGGGATACCGATGCGCGCCCTTCGTCGAGCTGCAGCTGGTCGGCGACTGGGGCGCCACGATCGCGCGCCACAGCCTTTATGAGAGCGCCGACGAGATCCGCGTCAAGGCGCTCATGGAATCGGACTGGCCCGAGCTGGCCGGGCTCGCCGCGAAGATGGACCGCGAGGAGACCTACCACCGCATGCACGCGCGCATGTGGCGCGAGAAGCTCGAGGGGAACGAGCAGCTCGAGGCCGCCGTCGCAGAGCTCTGGCCCTACGCGCTCGGCGTGCTCGAGCCGTCGCAGCGCGGAGAGCTCGCGAAGCTGGTGGGCCGCGACGAGGTCGAGGCGGTCGAGCGCGGAAGCCATGCCGACGGGTTCGCGGAGCTCCACGACGAGATGACGATGGTGCGACGCTCGATCCCCGGTGCAGCATGGTGACCGCCGAGAAGGTGTGGGCGGCGCTCGCCGAGCTCCCCGACCCCGAGATCCCGGTGATTTCCCTGGTCGACCTGGGCGTCGTGCGAGACGTCGAGGTCGAGGGCGGCCGCGTGCGCGTCGAGTTCACGCCCACCTTCCTCGGGTGCCCGGCCCAGGAGGTCATGCGCGACCAGATGGCCGAGGCAGTGCGCGCCCTCGGCGCCGAGCCGGAGATCGACGTCGTCCTCGACGACTCCTGGTCGACCGACCGCATCACGCCCGAGGGCCGTCGCAAGCTGCAGGAGTCGGGCTTCGCCCCGCCGGGGCCGCGGACAGCGACCGGCCCGACGCTCGTCCAGCTCGAGGCGCACGCATTCCGGTGCCCGTACTGCGGCTCCACCGACACGCGCCTCGAGAACCTGTTCGGCCCCACGCCGTGCCGCTCGATCCGCTACTGCGAGAGCTGCCGGCAGCCGTTCGAGCAGTTCAAGACGATCTAGGACGTCTTTCTCAGAACGCCCGGACGGCCGCCTCGAGCGTGGCTAGCCCGCGAGCGGCGTGAATGTGAAGCGCTTGACGATGACCTCGATCGCCTTGCCGTTCCTCGGCGCCTTGCCGTTGACAAGCCAGAGGTTCATCCGCGCGTGCTCTCCACCGGCGGCGGGAACATCGGGGCCGGAGTAGGTCCAGGACCTGTTCGGCGCGACGGAGTTCTTGAAAAGGACCGAGGCGGGCCTCCAGGTGAAGGAGTGCGTCGAGGCGGAGACGCGCGGCTGGATGAAGCGGCGCACGTTTCCGGCGTGTGCATAGGGCTGCACGGAGTACATGCCGCTGACCGGCTCGTCGACGACGCCCCAGCGCGCGAATTCGATGTCGATCTCGCGGTTGTGGTAGGCAGGATCGTCGCTCCAGGTGAAGAGTCCGAGGACGGCGTTGGGGTCGAGGGCGGTCGCGTACACAGGTGAGTCGAGCGCCCAGCTATACGTGCCGTGCCCGAAGCTCCTCCTGCTCACGATCTCGGCGCTTCGCCAACGACCGTTCGTGTAACTGATCTTCAGGTGGAGGCGGCCGGCCTTGTCGACCCAGACGTTCCCGGTCGAGGCGGAGAAGTAGTTCGGGCCCGGGCCGACCGCGCCCGCGCTCGACTTCACTTCCCACCTGTAGCCGGAAAACACGATCGTGCGCGGCTCCGCCGAATCTGCCTGCGGATCATCCACAAAGGCAAGCGAGGCAGACGCGACGACGACGAGGATCAAGAGGTGAGCAACGGCTGTCAAAAGGCGGGGCTGCCTCAGTATTGTCCCGGCCGCAGCCTTGTTTGGAAAGGGCATGACTCGAACCTGCTCGCGTCCGGGAGCGCGGTGACAGATTCCGCTGACCGCGAATCAGGAGAAGCGCCCGGCGGATCACCTTCTCGCGGCTCGAGGCGACGGGCCCGTAGAGGAGCTCGAGTGAGAAGGCGTTCGAATTCGTCTCTTCCTCGCGCCTTGCGGGGATCTCGATGCGCGCTAGTCGTTAGTAGGAGTGGGCCCCGCTCCCTGCGGGGCCCACTCCAGTCGCCCGTTTACGGGGCTGCCTTCCCCTTCGGCTTCACGATCCAGAGACCGCTGCCCATGTCGCTGGCGAAGATGAGGCCGTCGGACCTGATCGCCACGCCCCAGACGGAGGGGTACGGCCAGGAGGACGCACCGGTTGGCACGAACTGGCCCACCATCCGCGGGTCACGCGGCTTGCGCTTGTCGAGCGGCCTTAGGTCGAGCGCGACGATCCCGTTCGAGTACCAGGAGCTGTACGCGCGGTCGCCCCTCACCTCCGTGTTGTGGATGCTCCACTCGCCGAGGGGCACCGGGAGCGCCCGGACGTTGGGTGCGTCGTCGAAGTCGGCGATCTGCCTGCCCGTCCGGGCGTCGTAGACCCGCAGGTAGCCCCAGGCAGGCTCGCGCGCCTTGATGGTCGCATGACCGGCCTCGACCATGCCCTGCGCCGTCTCGTGGTCCGTGAAGAGCACGAAGATGTCGATCGGCGCGAAGTCGAACCACTGTGGGCTCGTGTTCTCGGCGACGAAGTCGTGCACGACCGCCATCGCGCCGGCGGCCTCCGCCGCGGCCTCCTGCTCCTGCTGCATGCAGGCCGGCTCGTCGCCGCCGCCCGGGTCGAAGAACGGGACCGGGCTGTAGACGACCGCGATCTTGCCCGCCGTCCCGGCGGGGTAGTCGCTGACGTCGCAGCCCTGATTGGCCGCCTCGACGACGCGGCCCGAGATGCGGTGCTTGCGCTCGAGCCAGATCGGCGGGCTGGCAGGGCCCTCGTTGGCCAGGCCGCTTCGCCGCTTGCCGTAGCGGATCTGTGCCGGCGTCTTCGCGGAAAAGTCCTCGTCGTTCTGGAGGATCAGCTTCCGGCCGCGGTCCGTCCTGTACGGCGTCATCGAATGGGCATCACCGTCCTCCCACTCCTCGAACGTCGTCCGGGTCAGGAGCACGGGGTTAGACACGTCAGTGATGTCGAACGTGAGCACCCCGAGATCCCAGTACGACACGTACGCCTTCCTGCCGTCGGCGCTCGCCCGTGCGCTGTGCCCGAACATCGAGCCGAAGTCACCCTGGCCCCAGTACGGGCCACGCGAGAAGCCGTTCGCACCGGCTCCCCAGTCGGCAGTCATGACGGGCAAGTTCGGGTTGGTCACGTCGATGATCATGAAGTCACCGTGGCCTGACGGATCGAACCACTCGCTGAACGGATGCGCCACGAGGGCGTAGACGCGGTTCCCGCGCGTGAAGAGGTCGAGCTCGTGCACGCCGCCCTGACCGGTGCCGACGCCGAACTCCGTCAGGAACACCGGCGCGTACGGATTCGTCACGTTCCAGAGCTGCAGGCCGAACTCCTGTGAGTCGAGCACCGGGTCGTCGCCGCAACGCTGGATCCCGACGGCCATCAGATCTCCGCTGAAGAACGGCGTCGAGACGCGCCGGGCGACCATGTCCTCGGCGCTCGTTCCGGCCCGCGCCGCAAGCGTCCCGATCAGCTGCGGATCGGACACGTCGCTGACGTCGAGGATCTTCACTCCACGGCCGGTGCAGGGATCGCCCCAGGTACCCACGTAGGCGAAGTTCCCGTGCACCCAGACGTCGGCGTTCGATTCGCTCAGTCCCAGGTCGTGATGACCGAGCACACGGAAGTTCTTCGTGCGGGGAACGTCACCCGTCCCGCCGCCCGAGCCTCCGCCGCTGTGCCGGGCGTCGAGCTTCGTCTTCGCGAACTCGTCGCCGGTCGGCTCCGCGGCCAGCGCAGCCGTCGTGCCTGTCAGAAGTACGCCACAGAGGGCGGCCAATACCCACTTCGTGAGCATGGAAGCCCCTCCTTCCTCCCCCAAGTGACAGAGGGCGCAATCAAACTCCTACCGCATCCGAAATGCAAGGCCGGGGGCGACCGAGGCTTGCGCTGGGGACCGAACGTCATCCCGCGCGCAGGCGAGAATGGGGCATCCGCGCTTGGGCCCTTCTTCCAGGTCTCGCGGCGGCGGCGCTTGCAGTCGCTGCCCCGTCCTCAGCCGATCTCCAGGACGAGATCGCGCTCGCCGAGCGCTACGCGCCCGTCGTCCGGCTCGTCGAGCAGGCCGAGGAATGCGGGCCTGGCGAGCCGTACGAGCCGCTGAACGTCGACCTCCTCTTCGACGAGCCCACGGTCGCGCTGCGCGGCCCCTGGGGCGGCGGAGACCTCGTCGAGATCGGGCCGACCGCGGACGACCTCGCCGGCGGGCTCTACGAGTACCACCTCGACTTCCCCGGGAACGCGCTCGACCCGGGCTGCACCTACGAGCTCTGGGCACGTCGCCTGAGCGAGGGCGAGGCCCCGGCCGTCTACGCGCACGTCGTGGGGGACCCCGGCCACCCTGGGGAGCTGGCGCTTCAGTACTGGCTCTTCTACGCCTACAACGACTGGAACAACCTCCACGAAGGCGACTGGGAGATGATCCAGCTCCTCTTCGACGCGGAGGACGCGGCCGCGGCGCTCGACGTGGAGCCGACCAGGATCGGCTACAGCCAGCACGAGGGCGCCGAGGAGGCCGAGTGGGGCGAGGACAAGCTCGAGCTCGTCGACGGGACGCACCCCGTCGTCCACCCGGCCGCCGGCTCGCACGCGAACTTCTTCGAGGAAGGGCTCTTCCTCGGCAGCTCGGCCGAGCAGGGCGTCGGCTGCGACGACACGAGCGGCCCCACTGTCGACCTACGGCCGACCGTGATCACGATCCCGGGCGACCCAGACGATGCGCAGGAGACGTATCGCTGGATCGACTACCAGGGACGCTGGGGCGAGCTCCAGCCCGCCTTCTTCAACGGCCCGACGGGCCCCAACCTGAAGACACAGTGGACAGAGCCCGTCACCTGGTCCGAGGGCTGGCGCGACCAGAGCTATGCGGTCCCGGCCGGCGGCGCGCTCGGGACCGGAGCGACGGACTTCTTCTGCGACGCGATCGCCGGCGGCTCGAAGGCCCTTCAGCGGGCGCTCGAGAACCCGCCGCTCTTCCTAGGCGTTCTTGCCCTATTGGTCGTGGGGGTCATCCTGCTCCTGTCCCGGGCGACGTGGAGACCGTCCGCGCCTCTGCGCCTGGCACGCCGTCGCGCCTGGGGGCAGATCCTCCTCACGTCGCTGAGGATGTACCGGAGGCGGCCGGGTCTCTTCCTCGGAATCGGGCTCGTGATGCTGCCGATCGCGATTATCGTCGCCGTTTTCCAGGCGATCATCCTCCGAGCCTCAGGCTTTGCGGGGATCGACGCGGACGGCGAGAGCGGAAGCGTGCTCGTTCTCCTGGTGTTGGCCCTCGTGACGACGCTGACGCTGGCCGGGGTCGGCCTCGTTCAGGCTGCGATCGCCCGAGCCCTTGTCGAGCTCGACGAAGAGCGGCCGGTGGGCCCGATCGACGCCTACCGGCTGGCGGTCGACAGCGTGAGGCCGCTGCTCGGGGCACTGACCGTCGCAGTCGTCGTCATTTCGGTCCTGGCCACCACCATCCTCCTGATCCCGGTTGCGATCTGGCTTGCGGTGCGCTGGGCGCTGATCGCCCCCGTCGCGGAGCTCGAGAACGTGCGCGCACTCGAAGGCCTGCGGCGAAGCGCGCGACTCGTGCGCCTGAACTGGCTGAAGGTCGCGACCCTGGCGATCGTCGGCGGCGCGCTCGCGCTGGCCGTGGGGCCGCTGGTGGGCGCAGTCCTGATCCTGCTGACCAGCGCGCCGCTCGGGCTCGTCAACGTCGTCGCCGGGCTCGTCTACGTCGTGGCCATGCCGCTTGTCGGTCTTGCTACCGCATACGTCTACTTCGATGCGCGGGTGCGCGACGAGCTGGCCACCGATCGCGAGCCGGATGTGCTGCCGGCCGAGATCGGGC
>DAITAN010000037.1:0-11864 GCA_036824235.1 Gaiellaceae bacterium
GGATCGGCTCCGGCGCCCTCGCGGTCGCCATCGCGCGCGGCGCACCTGACGCCCGCGTGTGGGCGACCGACACCAGTGCGGCCGCCGTCGCACTGGCACGCGAGAACGTCGAACGCCACGGGCTCTCCGCCCGCGTCGTCGTCTGCCAGGGCGACCTCCTCGATCCCGTGCCGGGGCCCGTCGACCTGGTCGTCGCCAACCTCCCCTACCTCCCGATCCGCGAGCGGTGGCAGCATCCGGACCTCGTCGGCGAGCCTCCCGACGCCGTTTTCACGGACTGCGACGGCCTCGGGCCCTACCGCCGCCTCCTCGAGGCGGCCGAGGAGCGCCTCGCGCCAACGGGCGCCCTCGTCCTCCAGTTCCGGCGGAGCGTGCTCCTCGCCAGGCGCAACGAGCTCCGAGCCCTCCGCGCCCGCCTCGAGGCCGACGCCATGCTCGCCCGCAAGGCCGCCTGATGTCGACCACGACCCGCGCGTTCCAGCCTCTTCCCCTGACGTTCGACCGCCTGCCGGAGGCGGAGATGCGCGAGCGCTCCGAGGAGTTCCTGGCGCTCATGCGCCGCCGGCGCTCGGTGAGGCAGTTCTCGGCCGAGCCCGTCCCTCTGGAAATCCTCGAGGACGCCCTCCGCGTGGCCGGCTCGGCGCCCTCCGGCGCCAATCAGCAGCCCTGGTCGTTCGTCCTCGTCTCCGACCCCGACGTCAAGGCACGTATCCGGGAAGCCGCCGAGCACGAGGAGAAGCTGCTCTACACGGAGCGGGCCAGCCGCGAATACCTGGACGCACTCGAGCCGATGGGCACCGACTGGTCGAAGCCGCACCTCACGGACGCCCCGTATCTCGTCGCGATCTTCGAGCAGCCCTGGGGCTACGACGAGGATGGAGCGAAGCGGAAGCACTACTTCGTGCGCGAATCGGTGGGAATCGCGGTCGGCTTCCTACTCGCGGCGCTGCACAACGCCGGCCTGGCGACGCTCACGCACTCCCCGTCGCCGATGGGCTTCGTGAAGGAGATCCTCGACCGGCCGGAGAACGAGCGCCCGTTCCTGCTCGTCCCGGTCGGCTATCCGGCGCCCGGAGCTACGACTCCCACGCTCGTGAAGAAGACGCTCTCCGAGCTCGCGGACTTCATCTAGCCGGGCTAGAGCAGGCCGCGCAGCCAGCCGCCGTCGACGGCGAACGACCCGCCGGTCAGGTAGCCCGCGCGCTCCGAGGCGAGGAAGACCGCCAGGGCGGCGAACTCCTCCGGCTCGGCGAGGCGGCCCATGGGTATCGAGGCTTCGAGCCGGGCCTGCACTTCCTCCACGCCGACGCCCTCGCGCGCGGCGTTCGCCTGGTTCAGCTCGGTCACGCGCTCGGTCGCCGTGTAGCCCGGCAGGATCGTGTTGACGGTGATCCCGTCCTTCGCAACCTCGCGCGCGAGCGTCTTCGCGTAGCCGGTCACCGCCGCGCGCAGGCTGTTCGACAGGATGAGGTTGTCGACGGGCTGCTTCACCGCCACTGACGTGACCGCCAGGATGCGGCCCCAGCCGCGATCCTTCATTCCCCCGAGCGCGGCCGTCGAGAGCTCGACGGTGCTGCGGAGGAGGAGCGCGGTCGCCCGGTCCCAGTCCTCGAGCGTCAACGTGTCGTGCGTGCCGGCGGGCGGGCCGCCCGTGTTGGCGACGAGGATGTCGACGCGCCCGAAGCGTTCCTCCGTCGCCTGGACGACACGCGTTCCCTCGCCCGGCTCCGACAGGTCGGCAGGGATCGCGAGCACATCCGTCCCGATCTCTGCGGCGGCAGCGTTGAGCCGGTCGGCGTCGCGGGAGCAGACCGCGACTGACGCTCCCTCCGCGGCGAGCTCGTCCGCGATCGCCCGCCCGATCCCACGGCTCGCGCCGCAGACCAGAGCGACCTTGCCGTCCAGCCCGAGATTCACTTGCTGCGGAGGTAGGCGTCCGACCCGTCGAGCCAGTCTTGGCGCGGCGGGCAGAAGATGTCGACGTCGAGCACGTCGTCGAGCGCCTCGGCCTTGTGCGGCAGCCACGAAGGGATGTGCAGGACATCGCCCGCTGCGACGTCCACGACCTCCGACTCGTCCTCGCCCAGGAAGAAGCGGAGCGTGCCCTGGAGGATGTAGGTCAGCTGCTCGTTCTCGTGCGAGTGCTGCGGGACGATGCAGCCTTTGTCCAGGTAGACGTGCGCGATCATCATGCGCTCGGTCGAGACCAGCCGCCGGTGGAGGTCGGGTTTCAGCTCCTCCTTCGGCATGTCCTCCCAGCGGTATCGCGTTGCTCCCAGTGTGTTCACGCCGTCTCCTCTCGTCGCTGCGACAGGAGGGATCGTCTCACACAGCGGGTGGCGCTCAGCGAGGAACGATGCGGAAGCGCAGCGACTTGGCGACGGATTTGTAGCCGTCGTCGAGGAGCAGACGCACCTCGTACAGCCCCGGCCGCAGCGGCCAAGCGCCGTCACCGGTGCCCGAGGCGGCCGAGAACGTCGCCGTGCCCTCGATCGCCGTCTTCGTGTACTCGTAGAGCAGGTAGCCGTCGTTGCCGCAGTAGCCGGCGTTGCAGCCGGGAGTCGAATAGGGCGTCGAGCTCCCCGGCTTGACGCGGTAGATCGCAAGCCAGTCCCAGCGCATGCCCGGCGCGTTCGACCAGGACGCCTGGATCGGCTGACCCCTGGTGTAGACCCGCTTCGAGGTGGCGACATGGACAGGCTCGCCCGGCCGGTAGAGCCAGAACGGGGCCCTCGACAGCACGTCGTCGTGCCGGTCGAGGAGGACGACCTCGTAGGTGCCGCGCCTGAGCCCCGACGTCGCGAAGGCCAGCGTCCCGGCCCTCCTGTCGGTGAGCTGCTCGGCGACCGCGCCGGCTCCTCCACGCGGGACGACCGCCACGCGCTCGCCCCGGCGGCCGGGCGCGTGGAAGACGACCGAGAGGGTCTGCCCGATGATGAGGCGCCGTGTCTCCGGGGCGACGAGCACGGGCGCCTCGCCGGGCCTGACGGCGAATGTCGAGACGACGCCGCGGTGGTCGGTCGGGTACGGCGCGACCCCGATGTCGACGTCCGGCCCGCCGCGCTCCCCGACGATCTCGCTCGCGACCGTTCGGGCCTGCCCGGCGACCAGCACCCAGTCGATGCGGTCGTGCACCTCGTTCGGGACGGACTCGACCCCGCCCGGGGTCCAGGTGAACCCCGGCTTGGCGACCGGGTCGGGGTGTGCCTCCCGGTACGGGTCGCGGAAGCCCGCGTCCGCGTACGCGCGGCTCACGGGCCAGTCGAAGGCGAAGGGCACGTCCTCGCGCGCCGCGGCGACCGCGGGCGTCCAGTCGTAGTGCGAGGGCGAGTTGAAGTCGCCGGGCACGAAGACCGAGATCCCGCGCGCGGCGAGGCCGGGAAGAACGGCGAGCTGCTGCTGGATCGCCGGTAGCCGCGTCGAGCGCTCGAGTGCGTCCAGCTCCTCGGCGGTGCCGCCGTCCCGCACGAGGTACGGGCCGTACGGGTCGGAGGGCAGGTGGGAGTTGGAAATCGCCACCACCCTCCCCGGCCCGAGCTCGACGAAGACGTACAGCCCGTCGGCCCCCGGGGGGTCGATCAGGCGGTAGCGGGAGACGACCTGGAGCCGCTCACTCGCGTACCAGCCGAGCGCCCGCGCGACGCGGCGCGTGGAGTGCTCGGCCTCCTCGAGCCCCACGACCTCGGCGCCCGAGGCCCTGATCGTCCGGATGACCTGCTCGAAGGTCGCCGAGCACCCACGGCGCAGGGCGCACCAGTCGCCTGTGCGGAGATCGAGCTCGTCGCCGCCGTAGAAGATGTTGAACGTCATCACGCGGAGGCGGACGCTGCCGCCGTCGGCTGCTTGCGCACTTGTGGCAGGCGACCCACAGGCTGCGAGCCCGACGGCCGCTAGCAAAGCGGCTCTCCCGATGACGCCACGGATCGAGATAGGCCGAGACCGTAAGCCGCGCCCGGACGCGTGTCAACGCGTGGCGTACAATCGAGGGCGTGGGAGTCGCCTACAGCTCTCCCGACTCGCCCTACACGCGGATCACGGTCGTGTACCGGTGCCCGTGCGGCGCCGTCGTCTCCGAGGTGGGACGGCACGCGGCCGAGGGGCCCGAGGGTTGGGAGCAGGCGAACGTCGATGCCTACATCTGCGCCCACTGCGCCGAGCTGAAGCGCACCGGGCAGCTCCCGCCGGCCACGCCGCTCTAGTCCGCCACGATCGCGGCCGCAGGGCCTTCCATGCCTGCGAGGCGCGGTGCGACGTCGAGCACGCTCTCGCGCGCGCACCAGGCGATGTCGTCGACGATCGCCTCCTGGCGCGGGTTCTCCGCCGCACGCAGGGCCTCCTCCGCCCCGCCGAACGAGCGCGCGAGGCGAACGGCCGCCTCGGCCGCGTCGCTCCGCTCGCCGCCGAGGAGCTCGACAATGCGCCCGGCGCAGTACGCGTCGTCGATGGTGAAGCGACCGTCGACGCCCGCGCAGACGACCTCCGCATCGCCGCCCGCCGCGAGCGCAGCCGCGACGACGGCCTCCAGGTTGAGGAGGCTCCCGACGAGCACGTGCTCCGCGTTGGCCGCCGCGGTCACGATCGCGCGCGTCCCGTTCGTCGTCGTCATGACGAGGGTCTCGGCTCGCGGCTCCACGAAGTCCGCCGGCGAGTTGCCCAGGTCGAAGCCCGGGATCGCCTCCGCCCGCCGCTCGCCCGCGAGCACCCCTTCCTCCAACCCGGCACGCACCGCCCGCGCCTCTTCGATCTCGGCGCAACAGAGGACACGCCGGTAGCCGGAGGCGAGCGCCTGGGCGATGGTCGACGTCGCGCGGAGGACGTCGACGACCACGGCGACGGGCGCGCGCTCGACCTCAGCAGGCGTGAAGGCGACGTGCACGCGCATCGGCCGTGACCTTACATGGCGTGGATACGATGGCTCGAATGGCCACGCCGGAGCGCACGCAGACGCGGACCTGCTACCGGCATCCAGGCCGGGAGACGGCGGTCAGCTGCTCCAACTGCGGCCGACCGATCTGCCCAGATTGCATGGTCTACGCGCCAGTCGGGATCAAATGCCCTGAGTGCGCGGGCCAGCCCACCGGCGCGAAGGCCGCCACCCGCAAGATCAGCAGGGTCGGCACCGGGACGGGGGCGTTCGTGACGAAGGCCCTCATCGGGATCAACGTCGCCGTCTTCCTGATCTCGATCGCACAGGGCTCGGGTGGGCTCCAGCCGGCCCAGTCGTTCATCAACCGCTGGGCCCTGAACGGCTTCGCGGTCTCCGAAGGCGAGTGGTACCGCCTGATCACGAGCGCGTTCCTCCACGCGAGCGTGATCCACATCGCGTTCAACATGCTCATGCTCTGGTGGTTCGGCCAGGCGCTGGAGAGCGCGCTGGGGCGCGGCAGGTTCCTCGGCATCTACCTCGTCTCCGCGCTGGCGGGCTCGGCCGGGGCGCTGCTGCTCACCGGAGAGTTCGTGAACACCGTGGGCGCCTCGGGGGCCGTCTTCGGGATTCTCGGCGCGGGCGTCGTGCTCGAGCGAAGGCAGATCTACGTGTTCGGCGGGGGCGCGCTCTTCGTCGTCATCCTCAACGTCGCCTTCACGTTCGCCGTCTCGAACATCTCGATCGGCGGTCACCTCGGCGGCCTGGTGGGCGGAATGCTCGCCATGCTGGCCCTCTCCGTGGCCGGCCGCCACCCGGTGTACGGGCGGCTCGACCCGCTCGCGGTGCTGTCGCTCCTGGGCATCGCGGCCGCCAGCATTGTCGTCGCGTACATGCGCGTGCGCGGATATTCCTGAGCCGGGAACTTTTGGACGCGGTCGCCCGTCCAAGCTCGCGATGAACCGGATTCTCGTCCTTCTCGTCGTCGCCCTCCTGGGCTTGACGGCTTGCGGCGCCGGCGAGGACGCCGACTCCGGCGGGCCCGCCGAAAGCACGGAGCCGGAGCCCACCGCCCTCCCCGACGTGGCGCGCGTGGTCTGCGACGAGAACGGCGCCCGGCTCGAGACCACCTCCGTCAGGCCGCAGCCCGACGGGATCCACTTCGAGATCGTGAACGAGGCCGACGGCGAGCGCTCCATCGCCATTCAGAACGCGCGGGGCACCGGAACCGGCATGGGCGTCCCGGCGGGCACCTCGACGCAGGTCGTCGACATCGAGCCCGGCGCGGTCACCGTGTCCTGCTCGGACCCGGCCACCGAGCCCGGCGCGGGCGAGGCGCTCGAGGTCGTCGACGAGGACGGCATCTGGGTCTCGACCCGACTCGAGTGCGCCGAGCAGTTCTCGCAGGTCCTGGACTACATCCAGGGCGCCTCGGGCGAGACGACGGATCCGCTCGAGGCCGCCAAGAAGGCCGTAGAGGGCTTCGGGCTCGAGCCCGACGACGTCTTCGAGCGCGCCGGCTATCCCGACACGGACACCGCCAGGGTGCGGATGGTCCGCGACGGCGAGCCGATCGCCATCGTCGACCTGATCGACGACGGCACCGGCAAGTGGCTCGTGAGCATGGTCACGGGCTGCAGCTCGCTCGAGAACTGAGCGACGCCCGCTAGGGTCCCGCCTCGTGATCGAGGCGCACACCCTCACCGACGGCGGCCAGACCGCGCTCGAGGTCGCCGAGCGGCTCGCCGGATTCCTCCAGGCAGCCGAGCGGAGCCTCGACTTCGCGCTGTACGACTTCGACCTCGAGCAGCCGACGGCGAAGATCGTCGCAGACGAGATCGTCCAGGCAGAGCAGCGGGGCGTCGCTGTCCGACTCGCATTCAACGTCGACAACGAGAAGCCGCCGCCGCTTTTCCCTCCGGCACGGGGCGAACCGAGCCTCATCGACAGCCTCGAGGTGCCGACGAAGCCGATTCCAGGAGTCCCCGACCTCATGCACCACAAGTTCGCGGTCCGGGACGGGAACACCGTCTGGACGGGCTCGACGAACTGGACTGACGACTCCTTCACGCGTTGCGAGAACATCATCGTGGTCGTCGAGTCCGAGAAGGTCGCCGCCGCGTACACGAAGGACTTCGAGCAGCTCTGGACGACCGGCTCCGTCGAGCAGAGCGGGTTCGTCGACCCGACCCCGATGGACGTGGGCGGCCGCGAGGTGCGCGTCTGGTTCTCCCCGGGCCACGGCGAGGCGCTCGCAACCCGCATCGCGCACCGGATCAAGCGGGCGCGGCAGCGGATCCGCGTGTGCTCGCCCGTGCTCACCTCGGGGCCGATCCTCGGTGCGCTCGCCGAGTGCGTGTCCGACGGGAAGGTGGACATTGCAGGCGTCGTGGACGGGACGCAGATGAAGGGCGTCTACCACCAGTGGAGGCTGAACGGGAACTCGACGTGGAAGCTCCCGCTCGTCGAGCGCGTCCTCGGCGGCGGCCGCTTTTCGGGCAAGGACTCGACGCCGTACGGCGACGGTGACAACGTGCACGACTTCATGCACGCGAAGGTGACCGTCGCGGACGACCACGTCTTCACCGGGAGCTACAACCTCTCCCACTCGGGCGAGCTGAACGCCGAGAACGTGCTCGAGATCCGCGACCCCGAGCTCGCCGGCCGGCTCGTAACGTGGATCGACGGCGTGCGCGAAGGCTACGGGCCGGCGCCTGTCCCCGAGCTCGACGGAGCTAGCCGCCGACCTGAACCGTCGTGACGCCGCGCTCGGCCAGCGCCGCCTGAGCGGCGGCCAGGCGCGCGAGCGGCACGCGGTAGGGCGAGCAGGACACGTAGGCGAGCCCCAGCTCGTGGCAGAACGCGACCGAGCGCGCGTCGCCGCCGTGCTCGCCGCAGATGCCGAGCTTGATGTCCGGCTTGACGCCACGGGCGCGCTCGACGCCGATGCGCATGAGGTCGCCCACGCCGCTCGCGTCCAGGGTCTCGAAAGGGTTCGCGTCCAGGATCCGGTCCTCGAGGTAGCGCGTGAGGAACTTGCCCTCGGCGTCGTCGCGCGAGAAGCCGAGAGTCGTCTGTGTGAGGTCGTTCGTCCCGAAGCTGAAGAAATCGGCCTCGCCTGCGATCTCGTCGGCGCGCACGCACGCCCGCGGGAGCTCGATCATCGTCCCGATTTGGTACTCGAGCTGGCGGTCGGCCTGCTCGAGCTCGGCCGAGGCGGTGTCGAGCGTGAGCCGGCGCAGGCGCTTGAGTTCCTCGGCGAACCCGACCAGCGGGTGCATGATCTCGACCAGCGGCGGCTCCCCGCCCTTCTCCGCGACGGCGAGCGCCGCCCGGACGATCGCCCGCACCTGCATCTCGTAGATCTCGGGATAGACGAGCCCCAGTCGGCAGCCGCGCATCCCGAGCATCGGGTTGGACTCGCGCAGCGCACGAATTCGGCGGGCCATGTCCTCCGAGTCAGCCTCCTCGAGCGGAGGGAGAAACTCGTGCAGCGGCGGGTCGAGCAGCCGAATCGTCACGGGCAATCCCGCCATGGCGGCGAGGATCCCTTCGAAGTCCTGCTGCTGGTGCGGCAGGAGCTTCTCGAGCGCAGCTCGCCGCTCGTCCTCAGAGGAGGCGAGGATCATCGCGCGGACGAGCGGGAGCCGTTCCTCGGCCATGAACATGTGCTCGGTCCGGCAGAGCCCGATGCCCTCCGCGCCGAACTCGCGCGCCTTGGCAGCGTCTTCGGGCGTGTCTGCGTTGGCGCGCACCCGCATGCGCCGCAGCTCGTCGGCCCAGCCGAGCAGAGTCTGAAAGTTCTCGTCGATCTGGGGCGGGACGAGCGGGACGTCCCCGACGATCACGTCGCCGGTGCCGCCGTCGATCGTGATGATGTCGCCCTCCGCCAGCTCGCGCTCGCCCAGGCGGATCTTCCTGGCGCCGAGGTCGATCGAGAGCGCGTCGCACCCCGCGACGCACGGCTTGCCCATCCCGCGCGCGACAACGGCCGCGTGCGAGGTCATCCCGCCGTGGGCCGTGAGCACCCCTCGCGCCTCGATGACGCCGTGGATGTCGTCGGGCGTCGTCTCGGCCCGCACGAGGATGACGTCCTCCCCGGCCTTGCCCTGCTCCTCCGCCCGGTCGGCGTCCAGGACGATCTTCCCGGTGGCGGCGCCGGGCGAGGCGTTGAGCCCCTTCGCGGCCGTCTCGTAGTCGGCCTTCGGGTCGATCATCGGGTGGAGCAGCTGGTCGAGCTGGCCCGGGTCGACGCGCGCGACGGCCTCCTCCTGGGAGATCAGGCCGTCTCCGACCATCTCCACGACGACGCGCAGCGCGGCGACGGCCGTGCGCTTGCCCGCCCGAGTCTGGAGGAGGTACAGAGAGCCCTCCTCGATCGTGAACTCGATGTCCTGCATCTCGCGGTAGTGCTCCTCGAGCCGGGCCATCGTGTCGGCGAGCTGGCGGAAGGCCTCCGGGAAGCGCTCCTCCATGCCCTTGATGGGCTCCGGTGTGCGGATGCCGGCGACGACGTCCTCGCCCTGCGCGTTCACGAGAAACTCGCCCCACATTCCCTGCTTGCCGGTCGAGGGGTCGCGAGTGAACGCAACGCCCGTGCCCGAGTCGTCGCCTTTGTTGCCGAAGACCATCTGGACGACATTGACCGCCGTTCCCAGGTCATCCGGGATCTGGTTCGCGCGGCGGTAGACCTGCGCGCGCTGCGTGTTCCAGGAGTCGAAGACCGCGCGAACCGCGCGTGCGAGCTGCTCCCGTGCGTCCTGCGGGAACGGCTCGCCCGAGCTCTGCGCGTAGATCGCCGCGAACCGCTTCGTCAGCTCGCGCAGGTCGGAGGCGTCGAGCTCGACGTCCTGGGAGACACCGCGTTCCTCCTTCAGGGACGCGAGCTGCCGCTCGAAGAGCTGGCCGTCGATGTCGTCGACGACGTTCCCGAACATCTGGATGAGCCGGCGGTACGCGTCGAAGGCGAAGCGCTCGTTGTCGGTCGCCTTGGCGAGCCCCTCGACGGCGTCGTCGTTCAGGCCAAGGTTCAGGATCGTGTCCATCATCCCGGGCATCGAGACCGCCGCTCCCGAGCGCACGGACACGAGCAGCGGGTCGGCGGGGTCGCCGAAGCGCTTCCCGGTCGTCTCCTCCAGCTGCTCGACGTGCTCCTCGATCTCCTCCCGGAGGCCGTCGGGCAACTTGCCGCCGAGCTCCATGTACTCGCGGCAGGCCTCGGTCGTCACGGTGAAGCCGGCCGGGACCGGGAGCCCGATCGCGGTCATCTCGGCCAGGCCGACGCCCTTGCCGCCGAGCAGCTCACGGCCGAGCTCGCCGCCTTCAGAGAAGTCGTAAACGTACGTCCTCGCCATCGCCCTGACTGTCAATTCTCCCATCGAGCCGCCTCGCATGCACGGCGAGGCCTCGACGCACCGGATCCCCCGGCAGGGGAATGGCGCCGATCGCGATCGTCGACCATCGTGGGATCAACGGGCTAGGCAGACGCGGGGCGCCGCAGCCTACGTCTCGGCCCGAGAAAGAGGCGGCTCGCACCACGGCCGCCTCTTACTTTTTCTCCGTTCAGGCGCTACGACGCTCGGCGAACCAGGAAACCAGCCTGATTCCCATCCAGACCGGCGTCAGCAGCACGTAGAAGACGAACAGCCCCGCCGCGAGGACGACGAACCAGAACGGCCAGTAGTACCAGGGGATCGATGGCTTCACGGTCACGCCGGCGCCTCCGTGCGCAGGCGGCGCTCCTCGACGATACGGACGATCCGGCGGGCGGTCTCCTCGATGGCGAGGTTCGAGACCTCGATCACGGGGCACCCGAGCCGCTTGTGGACCGACTCGGCGTACTCGAGCTCGTCGTAGATCTCCGCCAGGTCGGCGTAGCGGCCCCCGCCGCCCATGCCACGGACGCGCTCGCCGCGGATGGCCGCGAGCGCCTCGGCGTCGATGGTCAGCCCGACGACCTTCGCCGGATCGAGCTTCCAGAGCGCGGCAGGCGGCTCGATCCCCTTCACGATCGGCACGTTCGCCGTCTTGTACCCGAGGTAGGCGAGGTACATCGAGAGCGGCGTCTTCGAGCTGCGGGAGACGCCGACTAGCACGACGTCGGCCTCGGCGAGCTGATGTGAGCCCGCCCCGTCGTCGTAGCGCACGGCGAACTCGATGGCCGAGATGCGCTTGAAGTAGCTCGAGTCGAGCACGCTGCGCGCCCCGGCCTGGCGGGTCGCCGGCGAGCCGGAGACACGGGCCACGGCCTCGATCGGATGCCCGAGCAGGTCGCAGTAGTGGAGTCGGTAGCGCTTGCAGAGGGCGCGCATGGCCTCGCGGAGATCCTGCTCGACGAGCGTGAAGAGCACGACGGCGCGGCGGCCCCGGGCTCGGGTGGCCGCCAGGTGGACGTCCTCGGGCCCGGCGATCCGCGGGTGGCGGACAACCTCGAACTCCTGGCCCGGGAACTGTGCCTCGACCGCCTCGACGACGCGGGCAGCCGTCTCGCCGGTGGAGTCCGAGACGACGTGCAGCTCGACGGGCTCGTCCATCTCAGTGCGGGATCTGGGACAGGTCGCCGAGCGCGCCCACCGTGTCGCGGACGTCCAGGAGGAGCCGTAACCGATTTGCGCGCACCGATACGTCCTCGGCCATGACGAGCACGTCGTCGAAGAACCGGTCGATCGGCGGGCCGAGCTCCGCCGCGGCGGCGATCGCACTCGCAAAGTCCCGCTCGGACATGGCCGCCTCGATGCGCGGAGAGGCCTTGCCGAGCGCCTCGATGAGCGCCACCTCGGCGTCGTCGGTGGCGAGCGAGGCGTCGAGCGAATCAGCGGCCCCGTCGGCCTTGCTCGCGAGGCGGTTCGAGCGGTCGAAGGCCACGTAGGCACGGTCGAACTCCTCCGACGACGCGCCCGCCGCCAGGGCGCGCGCGAGCTCGGCGACGGCGCCCAGGTCGGTCACCGACCCGGCTCGGGCGGCGCGGACGAACTCGACGGGGACGTCGAGGACGCCCTCC
>DAITAN010000038.1:0-11855 GCA_036824235.1 Gaiellaceae bacterium
TGGGCAAGCGCGTAGCGGACGAGCTCGGCCCTGGTGCCGAGCTGGAGCTTCTGCACACGACACCGTCGTGTTCCTGCTGCGTCCCACCTCGTGGGCGCCTGCCGAGGGCGCCGGCTCCGCGTCCGTGACCGCGGTCGACGCGCCGTCGGTCACCTCGCGCGCGCGTCACCAGGACTGGGTCGAGGCGCAGGCCGGTGACGTCGACATCACGACCGCGGAGTTCCTGCTCTCGGTCGGCCGTGGGATCGGCGACAAGGAGAACCTGGAGCAGTTCGAGGGGCTCGCCGAGTCGATGGGCGCGACGCTCTCCTCGTCACGGCCGCTCGTGGACGCCGGCTGGATGCCGAGCGCACGGCAGGTCGGGCAGTCCGGCAAGACCGTGAAGCCGAAGGTCTATCTCGCCCTCGGCATCTCCGGTGCCGTCCAGCACCTCGCCGGAATGAAGACAGCCGGGACGATCATCGCCGTCAACAACGACCCGGAGGCGGCGATCTTCAACGTCGCGCACTACGGCGCCGTCGCGGATCTCTTCGAGGTCGCAGAGGAGCTGGAAAAGCTCTACTAATGCTGTTCCCGCTGGGCGCCGAGGAGACGCGCGAGACCTTCGCCGGCCTCGAGACCTGGCAGATCGTCCTCTGGTACGGCCTGATCGGCCTCTCGGTCGCGATCTTCTTCTACGGAGTCGCGCGGCTCGCCCTCAAGTACCGCCGTGGCCGCACGAAGGCGCCCGTCGGGAATCCGATCGAGCGCGCGAAGCGCACGGCCAAGATCGTCGCCACGCACGCGTGGATCCGCCGGCGCGACCCGATGGCGGGCCTCGGGCACCTGCTCGTCTTCTACGGCTTCGTCGTCCTCTTCATCGGGACCGGCATCCTCGCCTTCCAGGACGACTTCGCCGAGCCCGTCCTCGGGTGGGTGTTCTGGCAGGGCTGGTTCTACCTCGGCTACTCACTGTTCCTCGACGTCTTCGGCTTCGCACTGATCGTCGGTCTCGGCGTGTTCGCGGTCAAGCGGGGCATCCTGCGCCCGTTTCGGCTCTCGTACTGGCGGCCCGCCGAGCCCGCGGCGGCGCTGGCGGACGAGGCCAAGCGCTACCGGGTCGGCGACTGGCTCTTCCTCGGCAGCCTGCTCTTCCTCGCCCTCACCGGCTTCCTGCTCGAGTCCTTCCGCATCGCGGCGGACGACCCGTCCTTCGAGAAGTGGGCGCCGTTCGGCTGGCTCGTCGGCCAGGCGTTCATCGCGGTGGGCTTCGACGGCGAGGCGGCCGAGTCGGCCCGTGCGATCACCTGGTGGGTGCACGGAGTGTTCGCGCTCTTCTGGGTGTCCTCGATCCCGTTCACGAAGGCGGTGCACATGCTTGCCGGGCCGGCCGGGGTGGCCGTCAAGGACGAGCGGGCCGGCAACACGCTGCTCCCGCTGCCCGCCGACGTGAAGCCCGAGGACGTCGGGTATGCGACCATCGACGCGCTGGCGCCCAAGCACCTGCTCGACCTCGACGCCTGCACGAAGTGCGGCAAGTGCCACGCCGCCTGCCCGGCGACGGCGACCGGCTACCCGCTCTCGCCGCGCGACCTCGTTCTCGACCTCCGCGAAGTGGCCGAGGGCTCGATGGGCAACCGGGCCGCGCTCGGGATATCGCCGCGCTTCCCCGACCACGCCGACATCCTCGGGACGATCAAGCCGGAGACCCTCTGGTCGTGCATGCAGTGCATGGCGTGCGTCGAGATCTGCCCGGTGGGCATCGAGCACGTCCCGATCATCAACCACATGCGCCGGGCGCTGATCGAGCGCGGCGAGATGGACGGGCAGCTCCAGCAGACGCTGGAGACCATCTACACCTCCGGGAACTCCTTCGGCGAGGCCAAGCGCAAGCGCGCCCGCTGGACGCGCGACCTCGACTTCGACGTCAAGGACATTCGCAAGCAGCCGGCCGAGCTGCTCTGGTTCGTGGGCGACTACGCGTCGTTCGACCCGCGCAACCAGAAGGCGACGCAGGCCCTGGCCCGCGTCCTGCGCTCCGCGGGAATCGACTTCGGGATCCTCTACGACGGCGAGCGCACCGCCGGCAACGACGTCCGCCGCGCGGGCGAGGAAGGCCTGTGGACGTCGCTCGCCGAGGAGAACGTCGCCGCGATCGGCGAGTGCCGGTTCGACCGGATCCTCACCTCCGACCCGCACACGTTCAACACGCTCAAGAACGAGTACCCGCAGCTCGGCGGCAACTGGGAGGTCGTGCACCACTCGCAGCTTCTGCTCGAGCTTCTCGAGGCAGGCCGGCTCAAGCCGCGCAAGGGCCTCGGGTACCGGGTCACCTACCACGATCCCTGCACGCTCGGCCGTTACAACGGCGTCTACGACGAGCCCCGCGAGGTCCTGTCCGCGGTCGGCTGCGACCTCGTAGAGATGCCGCGCAACCGCGACAACTCGTTCTGCTGCGGCGCGGGTGGCGGGCGCATCTGGATGAAGGAGCTGAAAGCCGAAGACGCGCAGCGCCCGAGCGAGAGCCGGATCGACGAGGCCGTCGCGCTCGGCTCGATCGACTACTTCGTCGTCGCCTGCCCCAAGGACGTGACGATGTACGAGGACGCGATCAAGACCTCCGGCCACCAGGGCGAGATCGAGCTGCGCGAGATGTCCGAGCTGCTCTTCGAGTCGCTCGCGTTGAGCTAGCCGAAGTCGAGCCTGCCGAGAACGGGCTGCGCCGCGCGCTGCACTACGCCGCGAACACGACTTCGGTTACGTCAGAATCCCGCCGAAGCCGCGACGAGAGGAGACCCGTGAGCAAGGAGACCGCCTTCTACCCGCGCCTGAAGGCGTTGACCGACGAGTGGATGGACCTCTTCGGCTATTTCGCGCCGCTGGTCGTGACCGACACCGAGGAGGAGTACCGCGCGGTGCGCGAGACGGCGGGGCTCATGGACTTCACGATGCTGCGCAAGGTCGACCTCGACGGCGAGGGCGCGCTCGACCTCGTCAACTCGATCGTCACGCGCGACGTCTCCAAGCTGACCCCGGGCCACATCGCCTACGGGGCGCTCACAGACGAGGACGGGATGATGGTCGACGACTGCACGACGATGATGCGCGCGGCCGACCACGTGCGCTTCTGTGGCGCGAACGACCGCGACTACGAGATTTTCAGCGCAGCGGCCGAGGGCTCCGACATCGTCGTCCGCGAGTTCACCGACGACATGCCCCACCTCTGCCTCCAAGGCCCGAAGAGCCGAGAGATCCTCCAGGGGATGACCGACGCGGACCTCTCTGCCGAGGCGTTCCCCTACTACACGTTCCGCGAGGACGTCTCGATCGCGGGGATCCCGGTCTTCATGACGCGCCTCGGCTACACGGCCGAGCTCGGGTACGAGCTCTGGGTCGATCGCGACCGCTCGCTCGAGCTCTGGGACGCGCTCGTCGAGGCGGGCGCGCCGCAGGGGATGAAGATCATCGGCATGGTCGCGCTCGATCTCTTCCGGATCGAGGGCGGTTTCATCATCGGCGGCATCGAGTACGACCCGACGGTCTCGCCCTACGAGTGCGGGCTCGGCTGGTCGGTCGACTTGGACAAGGGCGAGTTCCAGGGCAGGGCCGCGCTCGCCGAGGCGAAGGACGAGACGCAGCTCCGGCTCGCGAGCGTCGTGCTCGAAAGCGGCGGCGACGAGGCGAGCGGGGCGCCGCTCTGGGTCGACGGCGAGGAGGTCGGGATAGTCACGCAGGCCGTCGTCTCCCCGTTCCTCGGCGGGAAGACGCTGGGACTGGCCAAGATCCGCAAGGACCTCAGGAACGAAGGCCAGAGCGTCGTCGCCCAGGTCGGCGACGAGCAGGTTGCGGGCGAGGTCGTCCAGCACCCGGTCTACGACAAAGAGCGCAGGCGGGCCAAAGACAGCTAGCCGCCGGAAGCCGGTTGCGACCGGCTCGTCGGCATCCTCACCGCGCGCGAATCTAGACCTCGAGCCCTCGAGGGACTTGACAACTGCGTCGTGGTTTAGTCAAATGCCTAAGTCATTTGACTAATACACTCGAGCAGGAGGCAAGAGGGATGAGAACACGAACCTTCGTATGGCTGGCCGCACTGCCGCTTGCGGTGCTGGCGATTGCCGTCGCGGTCGCCGGCGCCCGACCGGTCGAGTCGGGCAACTCCGTCCGGGACAAGGCGGCTCTCAAGCGCCACAAGGGACAGGAGCGCTACCTCTACGTCACCACCATCGCGCAGAGCGCGACCGATCCTGATTTCGTCGCCGTGATCGGAGCCGACCCGCGCCGAGCCGACTTCGGCAGGATCGTGAACCGCGTGGACATGCCCAACGTCGGCGACGAGCTCCACCACTTCGGATACTCGCGTGACCAGGACCGGCTGGTCGTGCCAGGACTGTTCTCGAACCGTGTGCACGTCCTCGACATCGGACGCGATCGAAAGACGTTGGCACTCCGAGCGGTCAACGACCAGCTGGCCGCTCAGAGCGGCTACGTCGTGCCGCACGGGGTGATGGACATGGACGGGAAGTTCCTCATCCCCATGATCGGCGCGGCCAACGGCACGACGCTGCCGGGCGGCGTCGTCGAGATCAGTGACCGTACCGGCGCGTTCAAGCGGCACTTCGGCCCGGGACCGGTACGCGGGCCGGGGGATCTGGGGCCGACGTACATGTACGACTTCGCAGGGCTTCCGAAGGCCAACCGCGGCATCAGCTCGACGTTCGGCCCGCCCGCCACGTGCGGAGCAGGCATCGACCCTGGTTGCCTCGGCGACGAGGTCGCAGTCTGGGACATGCGGCGCCAGAAGGTCATCCAGACCGCCGACCTGGGCACCAACAGCGGCGCGCTCATGGTGCGCTTCGTCAAGGAGCACGGCGCCCGGCGGGCGTTCATCAACGCGCCGGGGACGAGCGCCGTGTGGCTCGCTGACGACGACGACCGCGACGGCGTCTTCGACTTCCAGCAGGTGCTCGGGCCCGAGGACGGCCTCGCCATCCCGGCCGACCTGATCCTGTCCTACGACCACCGATTCATGTACGTGACCAACTGGTTCGGGGACACGGTGCAGCAGTACGACATCTCCAATCCGTTCAATCCGGTGCTCACGGCGACCGTCTCTATGCCGCACCCGAACATGCTGCGGCTGAGCCGCGACAACCGGCGCCTCTACGTCACCAACTCGCTGCTCACGCCGTGGGACAATGACCCCGACTTCGGGCCGGCGCGCAACGACGACTATGGGATCTGGCTGTTCGATGTGAACAAGCGTTCCGGGGAGCTCACCCCGTCCAACGTCGACGGGAGCCCCTGGGTCAGCTTCGCCAACGTCCGCAAGAAGTCCACTACCGGCTCGGCCGGCCCGCACATGATGCTCTTCGACCCCAGCGTCCCGCTCGAGCCCGGCGAGCACTGAACCGCACCCTGACCAGGAGGTTTTGCCATGACCCCGCCAAGCTCTCTCCATGCATCCCCGCAAGAGGCGATGCAGGCCCCTCACGAGGAGTTCCTCTACGTCGCGTGCCTGCACGAGGGCACGGGCGTGGACGCCCCGGACTTTCTCGCCGTCGTCGACGCCGAGGAGGGCCGCGTCATCCACGAGACGCCCATGCCCAACGTGGGCGACGAACTCCACCACTACGGCTGGAACCGCTGCTCGTCGGCCTGCCACGGGCCGGACCGCTCGCACCTGATCGTCCCCGGCTTCCGCTCGTCGCGGGTGCACATCGTGAACGTGTCCGACGATCCCCGAAAGCCCACGATCGAGAAGGTGATCGAGCCCGAGAAGATCATCGGCCAGACCGGCCTCTCCCGGCCGCACACAGTGCACTGCATGCCCGGCGACAACGTCGTCATGAGCATGCTCGGCGACGCCGACGGCAACGCCACCTGCGGCTTCGCCGTCCTCGACGCGAAGACCTTCGAGATCAAGGGCCGCTGGGAGAACGGCGGCGAGAAGCCGCCCATGAACTACGACTTCTGGTACCAGCCGCGGAAGAACGTGCTCGTCTCCTCCGAGTTCGGCGCCCCGAACGCGTACGAGAAGGGGTTCGACCTCGAAGACGTGGGCGCCGGCCACTACGGCCAGCGCATGCACTTCTGGAACCTCGCCGAGCGCACGCTCGAGCAGTCGATCGACCTCGGCGAGCAGGGACTCGTCCCACTCGAGATCCGGTGGCTCCACGACCCCGATGCGGAGGAGGGCTTCATCGGCGCCGCGCTCTCGAGTGCGATGTGGCGCTTCCACCGCTCGAACGGCTCCTGGTCGGCCGAGCCTGTGATCACGACGGAGGGCGTCGAGCTCGAGGGCTGGCCCTTCCCCGTCCCGCCGCTCATCACCGACCTCGTCCTCTCGATGGACGACAAGGCTCTGTACTTCTCGAACTGGCTGCACGGTGACCTACGCCGTTACGACGTCTCCGATCCGAAGAATCCGAAGCTGACCGGTCAGCTGTGGCTGGGCGGCGTCCTCGGGAAGCCGAACGACGGCGGACGAGACCTGAACGGAGGGCCGCAGATGATCCAGCTCTCGCTGGACGGCAAGCGGCTTTACGTCACCAACTCGCTCTACTCGACCTGGGACAACCAGTTCTATCCGGAGCTGCGCTCGTGGCTCCTCAAGGTCGACATCGGCGAGGATGGCTCGATGGAGGTGGACAGGGACTTCTTCGTCGACTTCAACGACCGCCCCGGCGGGCCCGCGCGTGCACATGAGGTGCGGCTCCAGGGCGGCGATTGCACGACGGAGATCTTCCAGTGATCCAGGCTCACCACATGGGCGAAGGCGCCCTCCTCGGCGCTCTGGCCGCCGGGGGGACGACCGCCGCGACGAGCCTGCTGCTCATCGGCAGGGCGCGGCTCGACTCGGTCCTGCGGTGGCTGCGGCGCAAGTAGCCAGGGCTCAGATGGAGGAGGCGTTCCTCGATGCGGCGGAACGCCTCCTCGTCGAGCTCGGCTCACCGAGCGTGACGACTCGGCGCGTCGCCGCCGAGGCAGGCCTGAATCACGGGCTCGTGCACTACTACTTCGGGTCGGTCGAGAACCTGCTCGTACGCGTCCTCGAGCGCTTCACCGACCGGCTCATCGCCCGGCAGCGGGCCATGTACGCGGACCCGAGCGTGCCCTTCGCCGAGAAGTGGCGGACGGCCATGCGCTACCTCGACGCCGACCGCGAGTACCAGAAGGTCTGGTTCGAGCTGCAGGCCCTGTCGTGGAACCGACCGGAGCTGCGCGACCGCGTGGCTCACGTGCACGACGAGTGGCGCTCCGTCCTCCTGGAGGCGCTGGCCGAGCCGCGGGAGCGCTACGCAATCCCGATCCCGCTGGAGGCGCTCGTCACGCTTGTGATCACCTTCAATGAAGGCATCATCCTGGAGCGGCTCTCGGGCATCGAGGCAGGTCAGAGCGAGCTCCTGGACTGGATCGACGAGTGGCTCACCGAGCAGGAGCTCGAGTGATCGTCGTCGATCCAGGCGTGGAGCAGACGCGGGCCCGCTACCCGGACTCGGAGGGCTACGTCGAGCGCGACGGCGTGCGCGTCTTCTACGAGGTCTACGGGCGCGGCCAGCCGACGATCCTGCTCCCGCCGCCCTGGGCGATCGTGTACTCCCGCGTCTGGAAGATGCAGATTCCGTACCTCTCACGCCATTTCCGCGTCGTGGTCTACGATGGCCGGGGCAACGGCAAATCGGACCGGCCCGGATCCGCCGAGGCCTACGGCGAGCGGGAGCAGGCCGCGGACGCCCTCGCCGTCCTCGACGCGACCGGCACCGAGCAGGCGGTCGTGGTCGGGTTCTCGTGGGGAGGCAAGTGGAGCCTGATCCTGGCGGCCGAGCACCCGGAGCGGGTCAAGGCCCTGTGCTTTCTCGGCGCCAGCCTCGGGTTCTCAGCCGAGCCCTTCCCGTACGAGCTGTACCCCTTCGACGAGGAGCTGGACACCGACGAGGGCTGGGCAAAGGAGAACCGCCACTACTGGCTCCGCGACTGGCAGGGCTACGTCGAGTGGTTCTTCTCGCAATGCTTCACCGAGCCGCATTCGACGAAGCACATCGAGGACGCCGTGGGCTGGGGCCTCGAGACGACTGCCGAAACGATGATCCTGACCGAGGAGGCGCCGGAACTCGAGCTGGACGAGACGCGCGCGCTCTGCGCCAGCCTGGCGTGCCCCATCCTGGTCGTCCACGGCGACGAGGACGCCGTCGTCCCCCACGCCCAGGGGGTGGCGGTCGCGGAAGCGACCGGTGGCCGGCTGGTCACGTTCGGCGGCTCCGGACATTGCCTGCAAGTCCGCGATCCCGTGCGGTTCAACCTCGTCCTGCGTCAGTTCGTGGAGTCGGTCGCGTGAGCCTTCTGGAAGCGCAGCGGGAGCAGACCCGCGCCCGCTACCCGGACGACGAGGGGTACGTCGAGCGCGAAGGCGTTCGCGTCTTCTACGAGGTCTACGGCGACGGCGAGCCGACCGTGTTCCTCCTCCCCACGTGGTCGATCATCCACTCGCGCTACTGGAAGATGCAGATTCCCTACCTCGCCCGCCACTTCCGCGTCCTCACCTTTGACGGACGCGGGAACGGGAAGGCGGACCGGCCCAGCGGGATCGGCGCGTACACCGAGTGGGAGTTCGCCGAGGACTCGCTGGCTGTCATGGACGCGACCGGGACAGAGACGGCCGTGGTCGTCGGCTTCTCCTGCGGCGCGTTGTGGGGCACGGTCCTCGCAGCGAATCATCAGGACCGCGTCCTGGGCGCCGTGTTCATCGGCCCCTCGGTGCCGCTCGCGCCGGGGCACGCGGAGCGGAACGTCCACTCCTTCGAGGACCGCCTCGACACCGACGACGGCTGGGCGAAGTACAACCGCCACTACTGGCTCGAGCACTACGAGGAGTTCCTCGAGTACTTCTTCGGGAAGATGTTCAGCGAGCGCCACTCGACGAAGCCGATCGAGGACTGCGTCTCCTGGGGCCTCGAGATCGCGCCCGAGACGCTAATCGAGAGCCACGAGGCGCTCGAGCTCTGCGGCACGGAGCGCTTCCGGGACGTCTGCGCCCGGGTTCGCTGCCCCGTGCTCGTCATGCACGGCGACGAGGACGCGCTCCACCCGCTCGCCCGGGGCGCAGCTCTCGCCGAGGCGACCGGCGGGCGCCTCGTCGCGCTCGAAGGCTCCGGGCACTGCCCGCACGTCCGCGACCCCGTGAAGGTGAACCTGCTCATCCGCGACTTCGTCGAGTCGCTGCGATGATCGTCGACCAGACGGCTCGGGAGCAGACGCGCGCCCGCTATCCCGACGACGCGGGCTACGTCGAGCGCGACGGCGTCCGCGTCTTCTGGGAGCGCTACGGGGAAGGCGAGCCGACCGTGATGCTGGTTCCGACCTGGTCGATTGTGCACTCGCGCGTCTGGAAGCTGCAGATTCCCTACCTTGCGCGGCATTACCGCGTGATTACGTTCGACCCGCGCGGAAACGGCAAGTCGGACAGGCCGATAGAGGCGTCGGCATACGACGAGCGCGAGTTGGCGGCCGACGCTCTCACAGTGCTCGACGCGACCGAAACCGAGCGCGCCGTCCTGGTCTCGTTCTCGCTCGGCGCTCACCGGGCGCTCCTGCTCGCTGCCGGACACCCGAACCGCGTCTCAGGAGCCGTGTTCATCTGCCCGAGCATTCCCCTCGCTCCCCGGCCGAGCGATCAGTTCTCGTACCCCTTCGAGGAACCCTTCGACACGTATCACGGCTGGGCGAAGGTGAACCGCCACTATTGGCTCGTCGACTTCCGCGGCTTCCTCGAGTTTTTCTTCAGCCAGATGTTCACCGAGCCGCACTCGACGAAGCAGATCGAGGACTGCGTCGGCTGGGGTCTCGAGACCACTCCGGAGGTTCTGATCGCTACGGCGCACGCGGCGCAGGTGAGGAAAGACGAGGCGCGCGCGCTCTCGGGCCAGATCGCCTCCCCTGTGCTAGTGCTTCAGGGCACCGAGGACGCGATCGAAGGCTCCGCGCGCGGCATCGCGCTGGCTCAGGCGACACGTGGCAAGCTCGTCCTCCTAGAGGGCTCGGGCCACGGTGCGCACGCGCGCGATCCTGTCAGGGTCAACCTGCTGATCCGCGACTTCGTCGAATCGATCGCAAGGAGAGCGGCATGAGCATCGCCGCCGAGCCCACGCGAGAGCAGACCCGCGCCCGCTTCCCGGACGAGGAGGGCTACGTGGAACGGGACGGCGTGCGCGTCTTCTGGGAGCGCTACGGCGAGGGCCCCACGGCCGTCCTGCTCTTTCCGACCTCTCCCATCTCGCACTCACGGCTCTGGAAGGCGCAGATCCCGTACCTCGCGCGCCGGCACCGCGTGCTGACATTCGACCCGCGTGGCAACGGGCGTTCCGACCGGCCCGCCGACGGTGCTGCGTACGGCTACTGGGAGTACGTCGAGGACGGGCGAGCCGTGCTCGCGGCGGCGGGGGTCGACAGGGCGATCCTCGTCGGGCTGTGCGACGGAGGCGGCTGGGCGCTCATGCTCGCGTCCAGACATCCAGAGACCGCCCTCGGCGTCGTCGCGCTTGCCCCGTGCCTCCCGTACCTCACGCCGTCACACTCGAACTACGCTCGATTTCCGTTCGCCGAGCCGCTCGACACGGACGAAGGCTGGGCGAAGTACAACCTCCACTACTGGCGCCGTGACTTTCGCGGCTTCCTGGAGTTCTTCTTCTCCCAACAGATCCCGGAGCCGCACTCCACGAAGCAGATCGAGGACTGCGTAGGGTGGGGGCTGGAGACGGATCCCGAGACGCTCGCGCTGGCCGACGAGGAGGCTCCACTCCCGTGGGGCAGCACCGAGGAGGCGGAGGCCCTCTGCAAGACCGTGTCCTGTCCGGTCCTCGTCGTCCACGGCGAGCTGGACGCCTGCCAGACGCGCGAGCGGGCAGAGGCCGTTGCGGCTCTCACAGGGGGCACGCTCGTCCGTCTCGAGGGCGCGGGGCATCTCCCGCAGGCGCGTCATCCCGTCAAGGTGAACCTGCTGATCCGCGACTACATCGACTCGCTCGAAAGGAGAACGCCGTGAGCACATGGACACGCGGGATGAGCCGGCGCCGGCGCGCGCTGTTCGTGTCGTCGCCGATCGGGCTCGGGCACGCGCAGCGCGACGTCGCCATCGCGCGCGAGCTGCGGCAGCTCGTCCCCGACCTCGAGATCGACTGGCTCGCGCAGCACCCCGTCACGGCAGTGCTCGAGGGCGAGGGCGAGCGCGTCCACCCCATGAGTGCCGAGCTCGCCAACGAGTCGGGCCACATGGAGTCCGAGTCGGCCGAGCACGACCTGCACTGCTTCCAGGCGTGGCGCCGGATGGACGAGATCCTGCTCGCCAACTTCATGGTGTTCCACGACGTGGCCAGGGAGAAGAACTACGACCTCTGGATCGGGGACGAGGCGTGGGAGCTCGACTACTACCTGCACGAGAACCCCGAGCAGAAGAACGCCGCGTACGTCTGGCTTACCGACTTCGTCGGCTGGCTGCCGATGCCCGACGGCGGAGAGCGCGAGGCGTTCCTCACCGCGGACTACAACGCCGAGATGATCGAGCACATCGCGCGCTACCCGCGCGTGCGCGACCGGGCGATCTACGTCGGGAACCCTGACGACGTCGTCGCCGACTCGTTCGGGCCTGAGCTTCCCGAGATCCGCGACTGGACGGAGCAGCACTTCGACTTCGCCGGCTACGTGTCCGGCTTCGACCCTGCGGCCTTCGCCGACCGCGAGAAACTCCGCGCCGAGCTCGGCTACCGGCTCGGCGAGCAGCTCTGCATCGTCACCGTCGGCGGCTCGGGCGTCGGCGGCCACCTGCTGCGGCGCGTCGTGGACGCCTTCCCGGAGGCGAAGGAGCTCGTGCCCGAGCTGCGGAT
>DAITAN010000359.1:0-2817 GCA_036824235.1 Gaiellaceae bacterium
GGGCGAAGGCGACCGCCCGGAGCGCGGCGTCGCGGGCGCCCTCCTCCGAGAGCCGTGGATCGCCGGCGAACCCCCAGGCGCCGTCGACGAGTACGCGGACGCCGATCCCCTCGGTCTCCGCGTCGGAGACGGAGTCGACCTCGCCGTTCTTGGTGGAGACGTTCTGGGCGCGCCGCTGCACGACGCGCGCGTCAGCGTAGCCCGCCCCTGCAGCGAGGGCGGAGTCGAGGGCGAGATCGGCGAGGTCGTTCACGGGCCGACGTAGATTACTGACGCCGGTCATCGGCGCGGCGCGCTCCCGGAACGCCGAAGGGCGCCTTTTAGGGCGCCCTACGATGCGCTGGAGAGGACTTGAACCTCCACGGCCCGTTCGGGCCACAAGGCCCTCAACCTTGCGCGTCTACCAATTCCGCCACCAGCGCGTGGACGGGCGCATTGTAGCGGCTCCCCGTCGCTTGACTCCGTCCGAGGCCCTCGCTACCTTGTACGAACAAACGTTCGACTGGAGGGAGGCAGATGCTCACGCAGCGTCAGCGCGAGGTCTACGAGTTCGTCCTCAGCTACGTGGATTCGCACGGGTATCCGCCCACCGTGCGCGAGATCGGTGAGGCGGTGGGACTGGCGTCGCCGTCGACCGTGCACGCCCATCTGGCCAACCTCGAGCGTGCCGGGTACCTCCGGCGCGACCCGACGAAGCCGAGAGCGCTCGAGCTCACCCGCCGCGAGCGCACGGCCGCCGGGGCAACGGTCACGGTGCCCGACGTGGGCAAGGTCCGCGTGCTCCCGCTCGTTGGTGAGATCGCCGCCGGCGGGCCGCTCCTCGCGGAGGAGAATGTCGAGGAGCACCTCGCGGTCCCGGACACGCTCTCGCGCGGAGGCGAGGAGTTCCTGCTGCGCGTCAAGGGCGACAGCATGATCGATGCCGGGATCCTCGAGGGCGACTACGTCGTCGTGCAGCGCCAGCAGACCGCGAAGGACGGCGACATCGTCGTCGCGCTCGCCGGTCAGGACGAGGCCGCGAACGAGGCGACCGTGAAGCGCTTCTTCCGCGAGAGCGGGCGCGTCCGGCTCCAGCCGGAGAACTCCACGATGGAGCCGCTCTATCCCGACCACGTCAGCGTCCTGGGCAAGGTCGTCGGCGTCTTCCGGAGGGTCGGCTGAGGGCGCGTATGGAGGTCGTCACGCTCAACCGCACCCTCGACCAAGAGCTCCTGGCGCTCATGCGAGGCGCAAGCCTCGAGTGCCTGACCTGCGGTGAGTTCGTGCTGCACCGGGACGGCTCCGTGATGTGCCCGGAGTGCGGCTCGGGGCTCCTGAAAGTGGGACAACCGGCGCTACACTTGGACGTGCAGGCCGGGTGATCGCGGGCCGCGCGAGCGGCTCGAGGAAAGTCCGGACACCGCAGGGCAGGACGCTGGGGAAATCCCAGGCGGCGAAAGCCGACGGAAAGTGGCACAGAAAGGAGACCGCCACCGGCGAACGTATCTCTCCGGAGACGCCGGAGGTAAGGGTGAAAAGGTGGGGTAAGAGCCCACCAGCGCCGTGGTGACACGGCGGCTGCCAAACCCCGTCCGGTGCAAGGCGAACAGGCTCCGCTCGAGGTTGCCCGCCGAGGAGCCGGGTACGCCGCACGAGCTCCCGGGAAACCGGGAGCCGAGATGGATGGTCACCCTCGACAGAATCCGGCTTACAGGCCTGCTACGGAAAAAGCCCTGGTAACGGGGCTTTTTCTATGGAAGGAGCAGGCGCGGCTCAGTCGTTCAGGAGCCGCATACGGCGTACGAGCCTGCGTCCGGTTCGACAAGGCGCACGAGCCGCTCACCCTCCGCGCGCAGCTGGCGTCTCGCGCCTGCCGGGAGGCGCTCGAAGGCGTCGAGCACGAGTGTTGCCTTCTTCTTGCTCACCTCGACGCTCCACTTGCCGGCGACGGCGCCGTCGACCAGGAACGTGGGGCTGGAATGCGGTGTCTTCGTGTCGAAGACGAGCGGCCGGAAGCGCTCCGGCAGGATCTGCGCCCCGCGCGCATGCACGAGGAGCGTCGCGTCCCAGGTCGGCAGGAAGCGAGCCGGTGCCGGCGTGGCGCCGCCGGGAAGCGGGGCGCGGGGGAGATCGACGAGCTCGCACCCTTCCTCGTCCCGGAAGCGGCGGAGACGGATGCCTTCGGCGGCCCGCTGGACGCCCTTCGCATTCAGGCCGGCCCAGTTCGCGGCGTCGGCCAGGCGCGCCGGTCCGAAACCGGTCAGGTAGCGGCGGAGGAGGATCTCAACGCTCTCCTCGGGCGTCACGCTTGGCGGCTCGAGCCACTCGTCGGCCAGGGCGTAGAGGTCGGCCCGCCTACGCTCCCACGTGCCCGACGGCGGCGCGCGCACGAGGTCGATCCACGCGCTGAGGCCGTTCCAGAGATGCGTCGGGCGCTCCGGGTCGCGCTTGCGCGCCAGGTCGAGAAGCTCGCTTCGGTGGAGCACTTTGCCGGCGAGGCTCGAGCGCACCGCCTTGGCCGCCGAGGTCAGGTCAGATCTCGACAACCGTTTCTTGTCGAAGCGGAGCCAGGCTTCCTGGCGCGCTGATTTCGTCCCGAGTGTGTACGCCCAGTAGTCCTTGGCCGAGACCAGATGAATGGTCGAGCGCAGCAGCGTTCCTTGCACGACCTTCCGCCGCTCCAGCGCGCGCGTGAGGTCGGCGAACTCGAAGCCCTCCATCCGGCTCCAGAGCCCGAGGTAGGAGGACGGTGCGTACTGCGCCTGGATGCCCGCGATCCGGTCGAGCGTCCGCGCCAGTGGGAGCCGGGAGCGCTCGAGCAGGAACTGGCGCACGAAC
>DAITAN010000360.1:0-2806 GCA_036824235.1 Gaiellaceae bacterium
TGCTCGCCCCGAGGACTGCGTCCTCAGTCGCGCCCGTAGCTCATTCGCTACGAACACTCCCTGCGTCCTTGCCTCGGAACGACCATCGCACCCCGGCAGCGAGCCACGTTCCGCCGAGCCCTCCTAGGTTTCCACGCCCTCTCCGGCGGAGACAATGTTCCGACAATGCGTAACCAACGGAGGGCTGCATGGGAATCATCGGCTGGATCATCCTCGGCCTGCTTGCCGGGCTGATCGCCAAGGCCATCCTGCCCGGGGAAGACCCCGGCGGGATCATCGTCACGACGCTGCTCGGCATCGTAGGAGCCCTCGTCGGCGGCTTCATCACGAAGCTGCTGGGGTTCGGCGACCCGATCGACGAGTTCTTCGACCTGAGCACGTGGCTCGGCGCGATCATCGGCTCGATCGTGCTCCTCCTCATCTACCGCGCGGTCTTCGGTGCCAGGAGGACAACGAGAACGGTCTGATCAATTCAGCGCGCAAGTCCCGCAATCCCGCTCCCAGAGCGGGATTGCGCGGTTAAGAACTGAAGAGGTCTATAGACTTTTGTCCTCGTGGGCGAGGTCGAAGGCCAGGTTCGTAGCGATGAGCACCTCGACGCCGAGCGGGAGGCCCGGCGTCGCACCGCGCTCGCCCAGATTCGGCAGTACCCGGATCCGGTGCTGCGGATGCGCGCCAACGAGGTCGAGGACTTCGACGACTCCGTGGCCTCGCTCGTGGAGCGGATGACCGCGCTCATGCAGGAAGCGCGCGGCGTCGGCCTCGCGGCGCCCCAGGTCGGCGTGCTCCGGCGCGTCCTCGTGTACCAGACCTCGGACGAGGCGCCCGTGGTGGCGCTCGTCAACCCTCGCCTCGTCTCGACATCCGAAGAGCGCGAGGCGGCCGAGGAAGGGTGCCTGTCGCTCGGAGCAGCCACGGTCGTCGTGCCGGTCGAGCGGGCGACGTCGCTGACCGTCGAGGGAACGTCCCCGGCGGAAGAGCCGCTGACCGTCGAGGCCGAGGGCCTCGAGGCGCGCGTGATCCAGCACGAGCTGGACCACCTCGACGGCGTCCTCATCGTCGACCGAACGGTTCCGGACGAGCGGCGGGAGGCTCTCGGACAGCTCCGGCCGCAACCGATCCTCGGGCCGCTCGCATGACCGCGAACCCGCGTTCAGCTTGATCATCGCCGTCGCTGCGACCGGGGATTTCGGCGCGGCAATCCTCGACGGGCTGGCAACGCGCCGGGAGGTCGAGCTCCTCCTCACCAAGCCCGACAAGCCGCAGGGCCGGGGGCGCAAGAAGCTCGCGCCGCCGGCGAAGGAGGTCGCCGTCCGGCACGGGCTCCAGGTCGAGCAGCCGGAGCGCCTCTCCGAGTTCCCGGGCGATGCGCGGGTGGTCATCGTCGCCGACTACGGCGTGCTGATCCCCGAGAAGCTTCTCGGCGACCGCCTGTGGCTGAACGTCCATCCTTCGCTCCTGCCGCGCTGGCGCGGTGCAGCGCCGGTGGAGCGCGCGATCATGGCCGGCGACCGCGAGACCGGGGTCTCGATCCACCGCACGACCGCCGAGCTGGACGCCGGGCCGATCGCCGCACAAAGGCGCTTCCCCATCGGGCCCGACGACGACTCCGCCGTCGTGTTCGACCGCGCAACCCGTGTTGCGCTCGAGCTCCTCGACGAGGTCTTCGCCGAGCCGACGTTCGTTCCCCAGCCCGAGGTCGGCGTTACCTACGCGGACAAGATCACGGCCCCCGACCGCGAGCTCGACTGGTCGCTCCCGCCGGAGGAGAACCTGAACAAGATCCGCGCCCTCTCGCCGCACATCGGGGCGCGAGGCCTCGTGGAGGGGCGGCGCCTGATCGTCTGGAAGGCCCGGCCGGCGCGGTACGAGGCGACGCTCGTCGCCGGCGGAATCGAGCCGCTCGAGGTGCAGAGAGAAGGCGGACGCCGCATGACCGCGGAGGAATACCTGCGCGGCCTCCGCAAGTGATCGCTCGCCTTGGGCTCGCTCTCCCCACGCACGGGCCGGAGGCCCGCGCGTGAAATCGCCAAGAAGAGTCGCCCTCGACATCGTCACCCGCGTCTTCGAGGAAGACGCGTACGCCGACCGCGCGTTCAGGAGCGCGGCCGAGGGGCTCGACGCCCGCGACCGGGCGTTCGCCATGCAGATGGCCTACGGGACCGTGCAGCGCGTCCGCACGCTCGACCACGCGATCGAGACGCTGGGCAGGCGGCCGGTGCGCAAGCTCGACCCGCCGGTGCGGGCGTCGCTTCGCATCGGCGCCTACCAGCTCGCCTACATGGACGGCGTCCCGGCCCACGCCGCCGTCGACGAGTCGGTCGAGCTCGTCCGTCGCGCCGGGCTCGAGCGGGCCGTCGCGTTCACGAACGCTGTGCTGCGGAGGCTCAGTGAGGGTCTCCCCGAGGTGCTGGGCCGCCTCCACGAGGAGACGCCGGGGGCTGCAGCGCTCATGCACTCCTATCCCGACTGGGTGGCCGAGACCTGGTGGCGCGAGCTCGGACCGGAAGACACTCGGGCGCTCATGCGCCGCCAGAACGAGCCGCCCGAGACGGCCGTGCGTACGGCGGAAGGTCCGAAGGTCGTGGACGCGATCCCGCCCGACTGGGTGGAGTCCGGCTATGCGTGGCCGCAGAGCCGCGGCTCGCAGCTTGCTGGTGCTGCCGCCGGGGCGCGGGCGGGGGAGCGGGTGCTCGACCTCTGCGCCGCGCCGGGAGGGAAGGCGACCCAGCTCGCTGCGGCGGGCGCCGACGTGGTCGCGGTCGAGAAGCATCCGGGACGCGCTCGTGAGCTCGAGGAGAACGCA
>DAITAN010000361.1:0-2802 GCA_036824235.1 Gaiellaceae bacterium
GTCGTTGCCGCCGACCCGGGCGCGCCGGCCGCCGACCGCGGTGTCTACGCCCAGAACCGCTGGGCCGCCGCGCGGTTCGGTGCCGATGCGGGGCTGATCCATCCCGAGGAAGAGCGGCTCGCGACCCCTGCAGAGCTTCTCGCCGAGCTCCTCGAGCGCGTGGAGCCGGCCGCTCGTAGCCGCGGCTCGGTGGATCTCCTCGGCCGCCTCGACGGGCTCGACCAGGCGGGCGCGCAGCTCGAGATCGGGCGTCGCGACGGGCTGCGTTCCCTCTGCGGGACCCTGGTGGCCCTGACGTACGATGACCTGTGATGGCGGTCAGGTCGGAGACCATCCAGGTGAGCGGAATCCGCTGCGAGCGTTGCGTCATGCGGCTCGGGCACGCGCTCGAGAAGCTCGACGGGCTCGAGTCTGCGCACGTCAACCTCGTTGGTGACGTCATGCTCGCCTGGGACGACGACCGCTTGGAGCGCGACGAGATCGTGACTGCGCTCAGCCGCGCAGGGTTTCGGCCCCTCGCGGCCGCCGCCCACCCGGAATAGCCGCCGGAGGCTGGGCGTTTGCTTGTTAGTGTCCGGCGAATGGCAGAGGCCGAAACCGACGCCCGCCGGCTGGCGACCGAAGCGCGCGACCGAGTGCGCTTCGAGGAGGAGGTGCTCGAGCTGGCCGACCAGGTCTATCGCGTAGCTCGGCGCCTGGTTCCGTCCCGTGAGGAGGCCGAGGATCTCGTGCAGGAGACGTACGCGCGAGCGTTCCGCAGCTGGCGCTCCTACACCCCCGGCACGAATCTCCGCGCGTGGCTCATGCGCATCCTGACCAACCTCAACATCGACCGCGGACGGCGGCAGCAGCGCACGCCCGACACGCAGCCGATGGAAGAAGGCGACTACTTCCTCTACAACCGGCTCGAGGAGACGACGGGCGCCGAGGACGAGGAGCGCATCGTCGAGCGCCTCTCGCAGGACTCCATCGTCGAGGCCCTCTCGATCGTGCCCCACGACTTCCGCGACGTCATCGTCCTCGTCGACATCGGGGACTTCTCCTACCAGGAGGCGGCGCAGATCCTCGACATCCCGATCGGGACGGTCATGTCCCGCCTGCACAGGGGCCGCCGGGTGCTGAAGAGCCAGCTGGCCGAGGCTGCGCTCGGAGAGGAATCGTGAGCGGGTTCGAGCCGATCTGCGAGAAGTGCGAGGAGCGGCTCCAGCCGTACCTCGACCGGGAGCTGAGTGAGGTGGAGCGGCTCGAGGCCGAGGTGCACCTCGAAGAGTGCGACTACTGCGGCAAGCGGTACCGGTTCGAGATCAGCCTGCGGCGCTACGTCCGCAGCGCGTGCTGCTCCGAGGAGATGTCCCCGGAGCTGAAGGCGAAGCTCGCCAACCTCCGGATCGCCGACTAGCCCCGCCGGCCGACGATGACGACCAGCCGGAGCGGGTCGTCTCCGCCCGGGAGCGCGGTCGTGCCGACGCCGAGCTCGTCCGCCAGTCGCTCCGCGATGTCTTCGCCGCCCGGCGGGTAGTAGACGCGGGTCTGGCTGTACGTGCGACGGTCGGCGTTCTTCACCTCGCCGATGCGGTACGCGAGCCCGGCGAGCTCGTTCGCCATGCCGGAGGCGGCGTTGCCGGTGCGGGTGCCGTTGTAGACGTCCACCTGGATCTCCCACGGCTCGGGGAGCGGCTCGGCGGGCGTGACGGTCTTCGCGACCGGCGCCGGCGGAGCGGGCGGGCTCTCGGGGAAGAACTGCGGGCGCAGGACGAAGATCAGCAGCGCCGCGAGGGCGACCGTGAAGCCGAGGACGAGAGCCCAGCGGTGCAGCGACCAGCGCTCGACGACGGACTCGACGGGGAGCCCGGCCAGCTCTCGCGCTTCACGCTCGGTGATCCCGAGCGAGGAGGCGTAGACGACGGCCGCCGCGATGGCGTCCGCGGTCGACGGGAAGACGTAGGTTCGGCTCTCCTCGAGCGACTTGACCGCGTCGACGTCGAGACTCGCACGGGCTGCCGCCTCCTCGATGGTCAGCCGTCGCCGCAGCCGTGCGGCGACGAGAGGCGAATGTGCGGCGTGGGCCTCCATCTGCGGGAATCAGTCTTCGGCGGAGAGCTTCGGCACCCTGCATGTCTCATCGGCAGCTGGGCCCGGCCCTTGAGGGAGGTCAGTCGACCTCGCACGGGCCCTGGCCGCTCTCGGCGGAGAGCGCGAAGGTGCGCTCCCCGATGTGCCCCTCGGCCATGCCGTATGTGAACAGCTGGATGCAGTCGTCGCCCCGCGAGAAGAGGACGCGGAAAGCGGAGGGCACGGCGGCGTCCGGGTCGGCTTCGATGTCCTCGCCGCTGGCGGCGACCGTCCTCGTCGAGGATTCCCACTCGGGCGTCAGGCTTCCGACGAAGAAGTCCACGACGTCCGCCTGGCTCGCGTCCGCAGGCGGCGCGTAGAGCGCGCTCGTGAGCACCTCGTCGGGGATCGGTAGTCCGTCGCCCGTGTCCGTCCGCGTGAGCCGCTCGATCTCCCTCGACCCGGGGTAGGCGGGGACGGAGTCGAGCAGGGCCTCGTTCGCCTCGATCCTGCTCGCGTCGAGCTGCGTCCAGGCCGCGTACGCGATGCCCGCACCGAGGGAGAGGATCGCGAAGGCCGGCAGCAGAATCGCCGGGCGCAGCAGCCGCTTCTTCACGCGAGGTCCTCCGGCCGGTCGACGTCGCCCGGCGGACCGAGGTCATCGCACTCGACGAGCAGCGGCTCGACGGCGCGCAAGCCCTCGTCGGGCACCGCGTCCCAGAGCTCGCGGTCGACGACGAGGGGGTATCC
>DAITAN010000039.1:0-11717 GCA_036824235.1 Gaiellaceae bacterium
GACGTCGTCGCCCGCGCCGCCGACCGCGGCGACCCCGCCGATCGCCTGGAGGCGCGGCTGCCCTCGTGGTTCGGCGAGATGACCCCGCTCGGGCGCGCCCAGTACCTCGAGATCTCGACCTTCCTGGAGAGCTACCTGCTGCACTCGCAGGGCGACCGCATGCTCATGGGGCATTCGATCGAGGGGCGCTTCCCGTTTCTCGACTACCGGGTCGCGGAGTTCGCGGCGGCGCTGCCCGACGCGCTCAGGCTGCGGGGCCTGAACGAGAAGTACCTCTTGCGCAAGTCCGTCGAGCATCGCCTCCCGAAGGAGATCACCGCCCGCAAGAAGCGCCCGTACCGCGCGCCGATCGTGGGCGCGTTCGTGGGCGACGGCGCCCCTGACTACGTCCGCGAGCTGCTCGCGCCCGAGCGTCTCGCCGCGGCGGGAGTCTTCGACCCGGAGGCCGTTGGGCGGATCGTGCGCAAGTGCGAGGCCGGCGCGCCGCGCGACGCCGTCTCCGAGACGGACGAGATGGCGCTGGTCGGCGTGCTCTCGACCATGCTTCTGCACGACCGCTTCGTCGCGAGCCCGCAGCTCGCCGACCCGCTCGTCCCCGACCGCGTCGTCGTCGGCGACGAGCTGCGCGTGTCCCACAAGCCCACGATCGCCGCCTGACGATGACGCCTCCCGTCCGCCTTCTCCACGAGACGCTGCTCGCCTCCGCCGAGCGCGTCCCCGAGCGCGAGGCCGTCGTGGCCGGGGCCGAGCGGCTCGCCTACTCGGAGCTGCTCGACCGATCGCACCGCCTTGCGCGTGCGCTGCAGGACCTCGGCGTCGAGCGGGGCGACCGCGTCGCGATCTACATGGACAACTCGGCCGGTTGCGCCACCGCCGTCTACGCGGCCATGCTGGCCGGCGGCGTCTTCGTCGTCGTCAACCCGCAGACGAAGGAGGACAAGCTCCTGTACGTCCTCGACGACTGCGAGGCGGCCGTCGTCCTCACCGAGGGCAGCCTGACCCGAACTGCGCTGGCCGCGGCCGCTTCGGCCCCGAGCGTCAAGGCCGTCGTGGCAGCCGCTCCGCCCGAGGGCGTCGAGGGCGCGCTCGACTTCGCGGAGGTCATCGCCTCGGCGGAGCCGGAGCCGCGCGCCGTCGGCACGATCCCGGTCGACCTCGCGGCGCTCATCTACACGTCGGGGAGCACGGGCTTCCCGAAGGGCGTGATGATGACCCACCAGAGCATGGTCTTCGCCGCCGGGAGCATCGCCCAGTACCTGCGGCTCGGGCCCGACGAGCGCATCCTCGGGCTCCTTCCGCTCGCCTTCGACTACGGCCTCTACCAGCTGCTCATGAACGTGCTCAAGGGCGGCACGCTGATTCTCGAGCGCTCCTTCGCCTTCCCGGCGCAGATCGTGAAGCGCGTGGAGGAGGAGGCGGCGACCGTCTTCCCGGGTGTGCCGACCGTGTACGCGACGCTCCTCTCCATGCGCAGGAACATGGAGTTCGAGCTCCCCAGCGTGCGGCGGGTGACCAACACGGCGGCGGCGCTCCCGGCCACGTTCCACGCCGAGATGGCCCGGATCTTCCCGAACGCGCTCGTCTTCGCCATGTACGGCCTGACCGAGTGCAAGCGCGTCAGCTATCTCGAGCCGGAGCTCCTGGCGGAGAAGCCGACGTCAGTCGGGAAGGCGATCCCGGGCACCGAGACGATGGTGCTCCGCGAGGACGGGACCCCCGTCGGGCCGGGCGAGACCGGCGTGCTCTATGTCCGCGGCCCGCACGTCATGGTCGGCTACTGGCGGAAGCCGGAGCAAACCGCCGAGATGATCGTCGAGGGACCGCTTCCGGGCGAGCGCATGCTCTGCGCCCAGGACCACTTCACCATGGACGAGGACGGGTTCCTCTACTTCGTGGGGCGGAGCGACGACATCATCAAGACCCGCGGGGAGAAGGTGAGCCCGATCGAGGTCGAGAACGCGATCTTCGACATCGACGGGGTCAAGGAGGCGGCCGTCGTCGGCGTGCCGGACGAGGTGCTCGGCGAGGCGATCAAGGCCTTCGTCGTGCTCGACGAGGGTGCCGCGCTGACCGGGCAGGAGATCATCGCCGCCTGCCGCACGCGCCTCGAGAACTTCATGGTCCCGGCGGAGGTCGTCTTCATGGACGCGCTCCCCACGACCGCCACCGGCAAGGTCCGGCGGAAGAGCCTGCGCGAGCCGGCCTAGGGCTCGGAGGAGGCGGCCGGCGCGGGGTCGGCCTCCTCGTACGGGTACTCGTCGCAGACGCTCGGGTCGTTCGCATCGTCGAAGGAGTACTCCCTCGCCGTCGGCTGGAACTCGCACGTCGAGACGGCGAAGCTGCAGAGCCCGACCAGGCCGGTCGCCAGCCGCTCCTCACGCTCGGCCGGGTTCCCGGAGCGGAATCGGCTGTCGATGATCTCGGTGCCGAGGGAGGCGCCGATGTTGATTCCCCGGCGGCAGGCGATCACGCGGCAGCGGATGCACTTGTGCCCGGTCGGGATGATGTCGGCCACGCCGCCCAGGGAGATGCCGATCCCGGCCTCCGCCCCCGTGCAGGTCGCGCGCTCGTCGTCCCAGTCTCCGATCTCGAGGTCGACGAAGGCGATGTTGCGCGCCCCCTGGGCCTGGATGCCGTCCTGGTGCGAGCCCTCGGCGCGAGGGCCGCAGTCGATGTTCCCCGTGATGTCGATGTCGTGGGCGTCGAGCTTCACGCTCATGGCGTCGTTGATCCCGCCCTTCGTGCGGCCGTCGCCCTGGATGTCGAGGATGAGGTCGATCGCGTCGGTGCCGTCGCCCTCGCAGCCCTCCCGCAGGTCGACGACCGGGCCCGAGGTCTCGATGAACGTCGTGAATTTCGCGGTCACCTTGAGCGGCAGCGTCCCGCCGACTTCACGCGCGACCTCCTCGAGCGGCTGAGTGCAGCGCCACTGGTCGTCCGTGATGATCAGCTCCGACCCCGGCGCGCAGCCGCTCGTGTCGGCGTGGTCGCACGGCCCGGTCGGCCCGGTGAGGTCACCGGAGCCGCGCGTCTCCCCGTCGGTCGTGTCCGTCCGTTCTCGCTCGCGCGCGGCGTCCGACTTGCCGGGCCCGTCGTCTCTCAGGTCGACAAAGGTCCCCGCGGCGAAGCCGGCGGCGAGGGCGACGAGGATGGCGAGGGCTGCGAGTGCCTTCTTCATGAAAGGGTGACGCGCCGCGGGGCGTCGCGGGGCCGCTCGCCCTGAACGCTACCGAATTGCGTCAGCGCCGAACGACCATGAGGCTCTTCGTCAGCCCGAAGAGCTTCTCGCGGTGAATCTCGCCGTCGGGGAAGAGCCTGCGCAGGTCGCCCGCCGAGAGGAGGTTTGCCTCTTCCCAGTCGCCCTTCTTCCGCCAGCCGAGCGTGAAGCGCTTGTTCAGCCCGCGCTGGAGCCGCTCGGGGAAGAACTGGAAGAACGGGAACTGGTAGTGCGGCTCGATGGGGAAGTACCGGTTCGGCGTCTGCACGTAGTAGCGCCTCGCGACTCGGCGAACCTCGTCCGCGAAGGCCTGCTGGAGGTCCTTCGGGATGTGCTCGATGACCGAGCTCGAGAAGGCGAGCGGGAACTCCCCGTCGGCAAACGGAAGCTTGGTCGCGTCCGCGACCTGCACCTCGACGTTGTCCTGCGCGAGCCACTCGCTCTCGAGCGGCGCGAGGTCGACGGCGACGATCTCATTCGTCGTGTTGAAGCGCTCGAGCGCCCCGCCCGCGCCCGCGCCGACGTCGAGGATGCGCTCGCCGGGCTCGACACGGCAGAGCTCGAGGAAGCGCGCGTAGCGCTGCTCGCGCCAGCGGCGGACGGTGTCGCTCGTCATCGCCCACCGCCGGGTCCGTGCGTAGATCAATCCGCCCATCCGCCTCTTCTTAGCACGGAATTTCGGCGCGGTCGCGCTCCCGCGGACAAGACTGGACGAACGGGGGAGAGGGATCCTGGAGGGCTACGTTCGGGTGACCAGCGGGGCCGGCGGGTGGTCTACCCGGTGTACGGATACTTGTCGCAGCGGTTGCCCACGATCTGCCGCCCCCGTGACTCCCCGGGGTTGATCGTGCACGGGCCGCCGCTGTGGTTGCAGAGACCTGTCTGGCCGTTCGCCAGGATGCCTCGTCGCTCCGCGGGGTTCCCCGACCGCCACCACGAGTCCACGACGACCGTGCCCACGGAGCGCGAGAGGAGCATGCCGTGGTTGCACGAGACGCTCTTGCACCTGATGCAGGCCATGTTCCGCACAGGCCAGTTGTTCACGCTTCCCGGGACGAAGGTCCCGGCGGCACCCTGGCACGTGGCACGGCGCGCCGCCCAATCGCCCCACGTGAAGTCGATGAACTCGATGCGGTTTCCGCCCTGGATCTGGGCGCCGTCCTGGTGGGCGTCGTCGCCCGTGTCGGGCCTGCCGTCGGGGCCTAGACCCTCGGGCCCGCAGTTCGCGTAGCCGGTGATCTGGATGTCGTGCGGGTTCTCCCTAACCTTGATGGCGTCGATGGTGCCGCCCTGGGTGCGCCCGTCGCCCTCGATCTCGAGGATGAGGTCGATCGTGGCGTTGTTCCCGTCGCCGCGGCACCCGCGCCTGATCTCGACCGTGCCGGGGTTGATTGCCCGGTACGTCGTGAAGTTGATCTTGACGAGCAGCGGCAGCCTTCCCGGGTTCCCGTTGATCCCGTTGTTGCGCGCGATCACGCTGAGAGCTCTCGTACACGAGAATCCCGCGTTCGTCCGCACGATGCGCGAGCGGGGCTGGCAGCCCGTGCCCTTGCGGATCGAGCGGAGCGCCGGCCGGGAGAGCCCTCCCTGGGGGCCGACCGCGCGCACCGCGATCGTGTAGCGGCGGCCGCAGAGAATCCCGTTGACCGTGGCGCTCCGCGCCGTCGTCGTCGCCACGACGCTGCCGTTGCGCACAACGCGGTAGCGCGCGGCGCCGCGGACGGCGCGCCACCCGATCGTGATCGAGGTCGCGGTCGTCGCATTCACACGCACGATCGGCTTGGCCGGTTGCGCCGATGCCTGGCCGGCGAGCACGAGGGCGACGGCAGCGCCGACAAGGACGGCCAGGAGCCGTAGCCGCGGGGGGGAGGTCGTCACGGCGCGCGACACTAGCAGCGGCCTCAGAGCGCGGCGGTTGGAAGATCCTGCCGAATCCTGGCTCCGCCCGGTCACCGCACCGCGTGCGTGCAGGGAAAAATTGGGGCTGTAAGGATTTCCTGAATTCGGCTATTCGAGATAGCCGAGGCCCCGCAGGCGCCGCTCGACCTCTGCCGCGCCCTCGTCCTCGAGCTCGGCCCGCTCGCTCTCGTACTCGGCCGGCGCGTTGTCGTCGTACTCGGGCGGGCGCTCGTCGAGGAGCTCGGGCCTCAGGGCCTCGAAGAGGACGCGCCCTTCGAGGTCGCTCGGGATCGCCTCGCCGAGGAGGTAGAGCAGCGTCGGGGCGACGTCGACGAGCTCGCCGGAGAGGGAGGCCCCGGCAGCCGCGGCCGGCCCGGCGAGGACGGCGATCCCCTCGTGCCGGTGGCTCCCGACGTAGGAGTGCTCGCTGTCCTCGATCTCGATCCGGTCCCAGAGCGAGTCGGCCCGCGTCTTGAGGTTCCCCTTGCCGAGCCACGCGTAGCGGTCGAACTCGACGAGGAGGTCGGGAACCTTGTCCAGCTCAGGCCCCTGAAAGAGGTCCTCGCGCCGATGCACGTCGGCCACGATCCGCCCGCCTTCGGGCCCGCGCAGGTCGGCGAGTTTGGCCGCGATCTCGTCCCGCACGCGCTCGTACTCGTCGCCGGGCTCGACGACGCCCTTCGCCTCGCGGCCGCGCACGTTGATGACGATGTTCCCGAAGGTCCCGTACGAGAAGGCGCGCGTCTGCGACCAGTCGAGGACGCTGTAGTCGCTGCGCTCCTGCGTCCGGTCTCGCAGCTTCGGCAGCCGCTGCTTCGCCGCGTAGCGCCAGCGCTCGGGCAAGTGCCGGCGCAGCTCGAGGACGTCGCCGAGGAGCTTGCGGCCCACGACCCCGCCGCCGGTCGCATACGCGAGGAACCCCTCCTGGGCGAGCCACGCGTTGAGGTTCACGACCCCGTGGAGCGGCCCGGCGCCGTGGTCGGAGACGATCATCAGGTTGGCGTCTGGGCCGCTGAGCTCGGCGAGCCGCCCCACCGCCTCGTCGAGGACGCGGTAGACCTCGGCGACGGGGCTCTCCAGGCCGTCGGCCTCCCAATCGTTCCAGCAGACGTGGTGCACGTGGTCGGCCGCCATGAAGACGACGAAGAGGAGCTCGGGGTCGAACCGCTCGGCCAGCCACTCGACGATCTCGAGCTTCTGCGAGGCGGCGCGGCGCACGAGGTCCAGGTCGAACTGGCCATTGGTCAAGGGAAACCTGTTGTCGAGCTCGAGCGATCCGTACCGGCGCCGCAGCTCGTCTCCGACCGACGCGGGGAAGGTGAGGCCCTGCTCGCGCGCGGCGGCGTCGAACCCGGCGACGGCGAATCCGTCCACCTCCGGCGCCGGCCAGGTGAAGGGGACGTTGACGATGCCGAGGCGACGATCCGACCGCCCGAGGTGGTCCCAGACGGCCGGAGCACGCCTGAAACTGCCGTTTACAAGCCGTAGCTGGTACCCGGTCTCGTCGCGCTCGGTGAAGTCCCAAATCCCGTGCCGGCCGGCATTGACGCCGGTGACGATCGTCGACCACGCATGCGGCGTCAGCGGGTGGGTGGTCGACCGCAGCACGCCCCGCGCGCCTTCACGGCAGGCGCGCCCGATGTTCGGCAGCTCGCCTGCCTCCAGCATCGGATCGACGACGTCGAAGGTCGCCGAGTCGAGGCCGATGAGGGTCAAGACTGGACTGGACACCCGGCAAGGCAGCCGCTACAAGTTAGAAACCAGCGTACTGAATGGACTTCCCATGGGAATGCGGCAGCGGGAGAGCTGCCGCGGGGAGGCTTCCCAGCGGTGTCAGTGAAAACCTGTCCTAACTGCGGCCAATCCACGCGCGACGACGATCGCTTCTGTCCCAGTTGCGGTCAACCGACCGATCCGCGCCGGCAGAGCCCTCCGCTCGTCGTCGACGATCGCCCGCGGCGCACGGCTGCGGCGGCTGCGACTGCTTCTGCTTCCTCCGCGGCGTCGAACGTCGCGAGCTACGCCGGCGCGCTGAAGCGCTTCTGGTGGGTGCTCGTCATCGGGCTCCTCTTTGCGATCTTCGCGGCCCTCTCGGCACGTTTCACCGTCGCCTTCTTCCCGCCAAGCCTGACGGAGAAGGAGGAGGTCAGCTACTCGGCCGAGGCGCGGCTGCTCGTCAACAGCGCGAGCAACCCTCATTTCCGGAGCCAGGAGACCACGTTCTCGCCGGTTGGCCCCGCGGTCGACGAGGGCAGTTCGGACGATCCGTCGGCCGAGGAGGAGGAGCCGGTGCTGGTGCCGTTCTCCCAGCCGCCGGACCTGAACACGATCATCCGCAACGCCAACACGTACCCCTTCATCATCGAATCGGACGGGGTGGCCGACTTTCGGCGTGAGAAGTTCGGGGAGCTTCCCGGCTCGGTCTCCGCTATCGGCGCCACGTCGGTCGTGACCGCGAACCGCGTCGAGCTCTCGGAAATCCCGGTGATCAGGCTCGTCGCGGTCGCCGGCAGCCCCGAGGACGCGATCGCGATCGCGGACAAGACCGGGAAGGCGTTCATCGGCTGGCTCAAGCAGGAACAGATCGACGACGGCATCAAGGCGGGCGACCGCATGGTTGTCGAGCAGCTCACGATCCCGAAGGGTGCGATCGCCTCGCAGGGACCGTCCACGACGCTGCCGCTGCTCGTGTTCATCGTTGTCTTCGCGGCGTTCTGCGTCCTCGCCATCCTCCTCGACCGGCTCGTGCCCACGTGGCCGCGGCCCGCCCGCTCCGACATCGAGCCGCTCGAGCAGCCGGTCAAGGTCAAGAAGACCGCCTAGGCCTTGGCCACCGTCGCAGCGCCCGCCGACCGCCGCTGGACGGCCATCGGGCTGGCGGCCTTTGGCTCGGCCTGCCTGCTCGGGGGAGCGGTGCTCGGCCCGGACGCGGCGCTCGCGGGGGCCGTCGTCTTCATGATCGCGGCCGCGCTCGCCATGCGCGAGATGTCGACGCCCACGCTCACGTGGCCGAATGCGATCGCGGCGTTCGGGCTCGTCATCTGGCTGATCCCCGCCAGGGGGTACAGCCTGCCGATCACGCTGCCGTTCAACCTCGAGCCCTACCGGCTCGTGCTGGCGGCGCTCGTGGTGGGCCTAGTCGCGGCCGTGGTCGCCGGCCGCGCGAAGCTCGAGTTCCTCGGGTTCGGCATCCCCCTGGCCATCCTGGCGACGACTGCGACCGTCTCCGCAATCCTGAACTACGACGAGATCGGAGTCACCGCCGGTGACCCGGGGGCGGTCAAGGCTCTCTCGTACTACCTCGGCTTCCTGGCCGTCTTCGTCCTCGTCGCTTCCACGATCAAGACGCACGCGGCCATGGACACCGTCGTGCGTGCGCTCGTCATCGGAGGGACGATCGTGGCCTTCGCGGCCATCTACGAGTCCCGGGCGGGCTACAACTACTTCGACCACCTCCACGAGTGGTTCCCGCTGCTCGTCCGGGAGAGCCGCACCGTGTTCGACGTGCGCGGCGGGAACGTGCGTGTCTACGCGTCCGCACAGCATCCGATCGCGCTCTCGGCTGCGCTCTTCATGACGTTTCCGCTCGCCCTCTATCTCGTCGGGCGAGCCAGCTCCGTCCTTCGTTCCCGGCTCTGGATCGCCGCGGCAGGGATCTGCGCAATGGGCGCCGTCGCGACCATCTCGCGCACCACGGTGATCATGGGCCTCGCGCTCCTCGTGGTCGGCCTCTGGGTCCGGGGCCGGCAGGTGCTCCGCTTCTGGCCCCTCATCCTCGTTCTTCCGATCGCAATCCACTTCGCCGTCCCCGGGGCGCTCGGGGGGATCTACCACGCGTTCTTCCCGCAGGAGGGCCTGACGGGCGACCTGACCACGCGCTCGGGCGAGCAGGGCTCCGGACGATTTGCCGACGTCGGGCCCGGCCTGCGCGTGTGGAGCGACTCGCCCCTTGTCGGGAGCGGGATCGGGAACAGGGTCACGTCCGGCGAGTCCGGAGCGGCTCAGACCGCCGAGGGCGCCGAGGGGGCTGTGATCTTCTTCGACAACGAGTGGCTGGGCACGCTCGTCTCGCTGGGCGTGCTCGGCATCGTCGGCACGGCCTGGTTCGTCTGGGGGAGCCTCGTGACGGTCGGGAGGTTCGCCCGCAGGGTGCCCGGGCCCAGGAGCGAGCTGGCGGCCGTCTGCGCCGCCGCTATCGGCGCGTTCGGCGTCAGCATGTTCGTCTTCGACGCGTTCGCCTTCGTCCAGTCGACGATCCTCTTCTTCGCCATCGCCGCGCTCGGGCTCCAGGCGCGACGCCTGGGCCCCCGTCCGACCGACTCCTAGGCTTTCCGCAGGAGGCTCGTCCCGCGCATCGAGCCGGGGACGTCCAGGCCCAGCAGCTCGAGCACGGTGGGGGCGACGTCGAGAAGGTGCGCGCCCTCCCTGGTGCCCGGGCTCACGCCCGGAGCGGCGAGGACGAAGAGGCCCTCCTGCGCGTGGTTGGCGTCGTCGGGGCCCGTGTCGTTCTCGAAGGTATGGATGCCCTCGTCGCCGCCGACCGTCCCCACCGAGCGCCAGAGCAGGTCGCCGAAGTGGACGATCAGGTCGGGCGCGACGCCCTGCACCTCGGGGTAGACGAGCTCGGGCACGTGCACGCGGGTCGCGAGGGGCTCGCCGTTCTCGTCCGGGATGGCCGCCAGGCGCCCGGCGAGGTCGTCGCGGACGCTCTCGTAGTCCTCCGGCGGGATCGTTCCCTCGGGCTCGCGTCCCGCGACGTTGAGGAAGATGCGGGAGTAGTACCCGCCCTCGCCCCAGGCGGTCGTCTTCGCCCAGTCGATCCCCGCCTCGCGTAGCGGCATCGCGGTGTCGGGCTCGGTGAGCAGCCCCAGGAGGCCTTCGCGTCGCAGCCATTCGTTGACGCGGATCCCGCCGTCCATGCGCTTCCCGCCGTGATCCGAAACCACGAACACCGCCGTGCCCTCGTCGGCACGCTCGAGCAGGCGCCCCATGAGCCCGTCCACATGCTTGTGGTAGTCGAGGATCGCGTTCTCGAACGGGTTCCCCGGCACGTGCTTGCGGTGCTCCGGGTCCATCATCTTCCAGAAGCCGTGGTACATCCGGTCGATGCCCATCTCGACCATGGCGAAGAGCTCCCACGGCCTCGTGTCGAGCAGGTGCTCGGCGAGGGCGAAGCGGCGGTCGGTCATCTCGTAGACCTGGCGGAGCAGGTAGTCCTTGTCGTCCGTACGGAAGTCGCGGACGTCCAGGAGGTACTCGCCGACCGTCTGCTCGATCTCCCTTTTGAGCATGGGCGGGAACGTGTACTGGCTGTCGATCGTCGGGGTCAGGAAGCAGCTGACCATGACGCCGTTGAGCGGGCGCGGGGGGTAGGTGCCGGGGACGCCGAGGACGATCGACGGCTTCCCGGCGCGCGTGGCGAGGTCCCAGAGGCGCGGCTCCTTGATCGCCGTCGAGTTGGCGATGAAGAGGTTGTCGTAGGAGTGGTCGGAGCGGTTGCGGAAGCCGTAGACACCGAGATCGCCGGGCGTACGGCTCGACATCATGCATGACCACGCGGGGACGGTGATCGGCGGGATCACCGAGATGAGACGCCCGTGTGCGCCGCGCTCCATCAGCCCGGAGAGCACGGGAAGCTCGTCGCGCCAGCGCTCGAGGAGGAGCGAGGGCTCGGCGCAGTCGAGGCCGATGATCATCACCTTGGTCATCGTGCGGTCACCTCACGGTAGAGGCCGGCGATCTCCCGCGCCGAGTACTCCCACGTGAGGTTCGGCCGCGAGGCGACCGCGTTCGCGCGGAGACGGGAGAGAAGCTGCCGGTCGCCGTCCAGGAGGCGCAGGTGCTCGACGAGCGTCGGCAGGTCGCCCGCCTCGTGGACGAGCCCCTGCTGCATGTGCTCGCAGCGGGCTCCGGCGGCATCCGAGACGACGAGGGCGCAGCCGCTCGCCTGAGCCTCGTAGGTGACGAAGGCGCTCCCTTCCTCGACGGACGGGAGGACGAAGACGTCGCTCTCGCGCATGAGCTTCCCGGGATCGTCGACCCAGCCTTGGACGTTCACGCTCGGGTGGCGGAGCAGCGGCTCCAGCACCTCTCGGTAGCCCGCGTAGAAATTGCCGCAGATCGTGAAGGTCCCGCGCTCGGCCGCGCCCGACTCGATCCAGGCCTCGAGCGCGTAGTGCAGGCCCTTGCGGGGCTCGCAGCGGCCGACGAAGACCGCATGGAGCCCCTCGTCCTCCTTGGAGGTCACGTCCCTGGGCTCGGGGAAACTGCCCGGGTCGAACCCGTAGCCGTGCATCCCCAGCCGCTCGGCGTCGAAGCCGCGGTCGAGGAAGGTCTGGCGGACGTACGGGGAGAGGACGGCGACCATGTCCGCCGCCTCGTACTCGCGCTCCTCGAGGCGGAGCGCCTCCTCCGTGCCCTCGTGCGAGTGGCCGGCCACCGCGGTGAGCCCCAGCTTCGCGTTCTCCGCCGCGACCCGCTCGTAGGCGAACGCCGTGTGGGTGTTGGGCGCCTCGCGGATCGTCCGCGCGCCCATGCGCCTGGCGGCGGCCGCGCTGGCGAGCGTCGCGCGTGGCCAGAGGTGGACGATGTCGATCTGCCC
>DAITAN010000362.1:0-2788 GCA_036824235.1 Gaiellaceae bacterium
GTCCAGACGATGAGCGAGCTCGCGCCTGCGCGGGCGACCGCGGGCATCAGCTGGGCGCCCGGCGCGGTCGAGATGGGGATCCCGCCCGGGTCGAGGAGAATGCCGGCCGGGCTGACGCGGCCGCCGTAGACGTTGGGCCCCGTGGACGTCGATCGGTCGTCCTGCCACGCGACGACGAAGTTCGTCCCGTCGAAGGCGACAGCCGGCGCCCATTGATTCCCGACGGCCTTCGAGATGGGGATGCCGAGCGGGTCGAGAACGGCCCCGGCCTCCGAGACCCGCGCCGCGTAGATGTCGAAGCTCACACCCGGACGGCGGTCCTGCCACACGACCAGGTAGTTCGTCCCGTCGAACGACACGGCGGGCTCGTACCTGTCCTCGTGCGAGGACGCGCCGAGCGCGGGGCCCACAAGCCCGAGGCCGAGGAGTACCACTGTGAGAGCCGCGCGCGCGCGCATGTGAGCGGTTTCCTACTGCGGGCCCCGTTTCCTTTCAAGCTGGATCCGGTATGAGTGCCGATCGCCGCCGCACAGGAGCCGAACCACTCGCCGAGCGGCACCCGCGCAGACAGCGACGAGAGGTCGCCCGTGTCGCGGATCTCCTGCGCCGCCGCGGCCATCGCGCTGACCGCAACCCAGGTCAGGCTCCCTCCCACGCTGATGCGCTGCCCGCCGGCGTCGACGATCTCGCGCACCGTCAGGGTGGGGAGCGCGAGCACGTTCACGGGCTTGGAGACGGCCTCGCAGACGGCTCTGATGTCCTCGGCCGTCTGCAGCCCGGGCGCGTAGAGGACGTCGGCCCCGGCCTGCTCGAACGCCTGCAGGCGCGCGATCGTGTCTTCGAGGTCCGGGTTGTCGCGGATGTGGTTCTCGGCACGCGCGGTGAGCGTGAACGGGAAGTCGAGGGCACGTGCGGCCTCCACGGCTGCCGCGACGCGCTCAACTGCGTGGCCGAGCTCATAAATGCGCCCGTCGGGGTCGTAGTCCTCGATCGACCCGCCTACGGCGCCCGCCTCGGCCACCCGCCTGATGGCAAGCGCGGCGCTCTCCGGGTCGCCGCCGTAGCCGTTCTCGAGATCGACGGACACCGGCAGGTCGGTGGCCTGGTCGAGCGCGGCAGCGTGCGCGACGACCTCGTCGAGCGTGGCGCCGCCGTCGAGACGCCCGAGCGTGAACGCGAAGCCGGAGCTCGTGCTCGCGAGCGCCTCGAACCCGAGCGCGGCCATCACGCGCGCCGAGCCCGCGTCCCACGGGTTCGGGATCACGAACGGCTCGCCGGCGTGCAGGGCGCGGAACCGCTCCGCCTTCGCGGCCTGTGTCATGCCCTGGAGCCTACCGCGGTCCTGGGAGAATCCCGGGATGCTCCAACGTGTCCTCTCACCCGTTCTCGTCGGGCGGCAGGAGGAGCTGTCCCAACTCGAGGACGCCCTCCTCTCGGCGAACCGGGGGGACGGCCGCTTTGCGCTGCTCGCCGGTGAGGCCGGGATCGGCAAGACCCGGCTCGCGAGCGAGCTGACGCGCCGGGCCCGCAAGCTCGGCTGCGACGTCCTCTGGGGCAGCTGCTCCGAGGCGGAGCTCGCGCTTCCGTACCTGCCGTTCGTCGAGGCCGTCGGCAACCACCTCGCCGACTGGGATCCGGCTGCGCTCCGCACGGCACTCGGGCCCACGGCCGGCGAGCTGGCACAGCTCTTCCCGCAGCTCGCGGACGGCCCACCGAGCCCGCCGGAGGGCGATCCCGCCCAGGCCAAGCTGCGGCTCTTCGAGTCGGTCGTGACGCTGTTGGAGCTGTGGGCGAAAGATCGGGGCCTGCTCCTCGTGCTCGACGACGTCCACTGGGCGGACAGCTCGACGCGCGAGCTCCTCGACTACGCGGCGCGGCGGCTCGCGAGGAGCCGCGTGATGCTCCTCGCCACCTACCGAAGTGACGAGCTCGACCGGCGGCATCCGCTGACGCGCACGGTTCAGGTCTGGAGGCGCGCCGGCCTGGCGGAGACGATCGCCGTCTCCTCCATGACCCCGGCGAACGTGACCGAGATGATCGCGGCCATCCTGAACGCGGACGAGGTCGGCGCGGAGCTTGCGAGCCTCGTCGCCGAGCGTGCGGAGGGCAACCCGTTCGTGCTCGAGGAGATGCTCCGAGAGGCCATCGACCGGGGTGAGATCGTCCAGACGGACACCGGCTGGCGACGAGGCTCGGTCGACACGCTGCGGATGCCCGAGACGGTCCGCGAGGCGGTGCTCCTGCGCGTCGGCCGCCTCGATGCGGAGTCGATCGAGGTGCTGCGCGCCGCCGCCGTGCTGGGCCGTTCGTTCGACTATGACCTGCTGCTCGAGGTCGCCGAGGCGGACGACGCCGGCGTGCTCTCCGCGCTCGAGTCCGCGGTCGCGCAACAACTCCTGGGCGAGGACAGCGAGGGAGGGCAGCGCTACACCTGGCGCCACGCGCTCACCCAGGAGGCGATTGCCGGTGACACGGTCGTGCCGAAGCGGCAGCGAATCCACTCACGGGCCGCCGACGCGCTCATGCGGACGGATGGAAGCGCGTTGGCCGTCGCCCGGCATCTGCTGGGCTCCGGGCGCACCGAAGAGGCGGTCGACGCCTGCCTGCTCGCGGCCGACGAGGCGGAGCGCGCGATCGCGTTCAGCGAGGCGGCCGAGCTGCTCGAGCGGGTCCTCCCGCACGTCACGGACGCGCACGAGCGGGCGTCGCTGCTCGCACGCATGGGTCATCTCCGCTGGCCGAAGCCGATCCGGACTTGCAGCGCGGGTTCACGCGTCCAGGCCGCAAG
>DAITAN010000040.1:0-11702 GCA_036824235.1 Gaiellaceae bacterium
CTACGCAGCGCGCTGGGCGCGGCTGCCGCGCAGCAGCGTCGCGCTCGAGAACCCGCTCGGCGGCGCGCCGGGGTTCCTGCTCGGCAACGTCTACGTCCTGCCCGGGCTGCCCAGCGAGATGATGGCGATGTTCGAGACGATCGCCGACGGTTTCCGCGGCGCGCCCATCGGCGCCTGGCGGCGCCGGTATCCGACCGGCGAAGGCCAGATCGTCACCGTCCTCGAGGAGGCAACCCGGCGGCATCCGGCCGTGATGGTCGGGAGCTACCCATCGTTCCTCGACACCGGCCCGGAGGTCGAGGTCGTGCTCAAGTCGTCGGACGCCGACGCGCTCGGCGAAGCCGCCGCGTGGCTCGAGGCCGCACTCGACCGGCGGATAGGGAGCTGAAATGCGGGTCTTTGTCGTGAGTGACATGGAGGGCGTGTCCGGCATCGTCAAATGGGAGCAGGTGAGCGGCGGCGAGTCGCTCTACGAGGAGGGGCGGAAGCTCTACACCGAGGAGATCAACGCGGCCGTCCGCGGCGCCAAGGCGGCGGGCGCGACCGAGGTCGTGGTCATGGATTGCCACGGTGCGGGCAAGGGCTGGGACTTCAACAGCCTCGTGCCCGAGCTCCTCGACCCGGACTGCGAGTGGGTCGTCCAGAACGAATGGACGGAGTACACGGAGATCCTCGAGCAGGGCTGTGACGCGGCGCTCTTCATCGGCATGCACGCGAAGGCCGGAACGCCGCTTGGCGTCATGAGCCACACGATCTCGGGCCGTGAGTACCGCGACCTCCGCTTCAACGGCACCTCAGTCGGTGAGACCGGCGTCAACGCGGCCCTGTGCGGGACGTGGGACTGCCCCGTCGTCCTCGTCGCCGGCGACGACGTCGTCTGTCGCGAGGCGGCCGACCTCCTCGGCCCTGAGCTCGTCACGGTCGAGGTGAAGCAGGCGCTCGGCCGCTACAGCGCCCGCAACCGGCCGCCGGTGCGCGCGCGGGAGCTGATCGAGGCCGGCGCGAAGGAGGCGGTCGAGAAGCGCGACCGTGTCCCGCCGTACCACCCTGGCAAGCCGTGCGAGATCGAGGCGGTCTTCGCCGACGCGGGCCTCGTCGAGCGCTACGAGCACCGTCACGGCGTCGAGGTCGACGGCGTCACGATCGTCTCGCGGGCCGACGACTGGTGGTCGGCCTGGCGCCAGTTCTTCTTCTAGCCCTGTCCGCAATGGAGACAGGCGGGGGCCGGCCGCATGACCCCCGCCCAGGCTCCGTACGTCGTTCGCACGTTTCGGCCGTTTGGATCGAGTCCGTCACCGTCTGCGAACGGCGGCGAGGGGCGCTGCCTCGACGGATACCATCGACTCGATGGCTGTCGCCTCTCCCGAGCAATACCTCGCCGACCTGAATCCCGCCCAGAGGGAGGCCGTCCTGGCCACCGAAGGCCCGGTTCTCGTCATCGCCGGTGCGGGCTCCGGCAAGACGCGCGTGCTCACGCACCGCATCGCGCACCTGGTCGCAGCATGCGGTGTGAAGCCGAACGAGATCCTCGCCATCACGTTCACGAACAAGGCGGCGGGGGAGATGAAGAGCCGCCTCGAAGGCGTCCTTGGGGACACCGCCCACCGCATGTGGGTGATGACGTTCCACGCCGCCTGTGGGCGCATCCTGCGCCGCGAAGCCCCACGCCTGGCCTACAAGTCGAACTTCACGATCTACGACTCGGCCGACCAGGTCCGGGTCGTGAAGGCGATCATCGAGGAGGAGGGCTGGGACCCGAAGCGCTTCGTCCCCCGCGGCATCCACTCGCAGATCTCGAACGCGAAGAACCAGCTCGTCGACCCCGAGGAGTACGGGCAGCGCGTCGGCTCCTTTTACGAGCAGACCGTCGCCGACGTCTACAAGCGCTACCAGGAGCGCCTGCACCGGTCGAATGCGATGGACTTCGACGACCTGATCATGGTTACGGTCAAAATCCTCGAGAGCTTCCCGGAGGCCCGCGAGAAGTGGCAGAAGGGCTTCCGCTACGTCCTCGTGGACGAGTATCAGGACACGAATCACGCCCAGTACCGGCTCCTGCAGCTCCTCGCCGGCGAGCACGGCAACGTCTTCGCAGTCGGTGACCCCGACCAGTCGATCTACGCCTTTCGCGGCGCGGACATCCGCAACATCCTCGAGTTCGAACGCGACTTCGGCGGCGCCCAGACGATCGCGCTGGAGCAGAACTACCGCTCGACCAACTCGATCCTGCGCGCAGCCAACTCGGTGATTGCGAACAACCGCGAGCGCAAGCCCAAGAACCTGTTCAGCGAGCTCGGCGACGGCGAGCCCGTGCGCGTCATCGAGGTCGAGGACGAGCACGCGGAGGCGCGCTACGTGGCCTCCGAGATCGCCGCCCTGAACGACGAGGGCGTGCCCGGTGCCGAGATCGCCGTCTTCTACCGCACGAACGCGCAGTCGCGGGTGCTGGAGGACGTGCTCGTCCGCCAGGAGATCGCGTACCAGGTGATCGGCGGCCCGCGCTTCTACGAGCGCGCCGAGATCAAGGACGTGATCGCCTACCTCCAGGTGATCGACAACCCCTTCGATGGCGTCTCGCTCGCGCGCATCGCCAACCGGCCGCGCCGCGGCATCGGCGACACGTCGATCGCGCGCATCCAGGCCTTCGCCGACGCGCAGGGCATCTCGCTCTTCGAGGCTCTCGGCCAGGCCGACGACGCCGGCGTGGGGGCCGCGCCGCTCAAGTGCGCGCAGCGCTTCCACACGCTGATGCAATCCCTGATGGCGGGCGCGCTCGAGCAGCAGGTCCCCGAGCTCCTGGAGAAGGTCCTGGAGCGCACCGGCTACGTCGAGGCCCTCGAGGCCGAGCGGACTGTCGAGTCGCAGGGCCGCCTCGAGAACCTGATGGAGCTCGTCGGCGTCGCACGCGAGTACCAGGAGGCCGCCGCCGAGCCGACGCTCTCGGAGTTCCTGCAGCAGATCTCGCTCTTCTCCGACCAGGACGAGCTCGCGGAGGAGCGGAGCCTCGTCACGCTCATGACCCTCCACAACGCCAAGGGCCTCGAGTACCGCGCCGTCTTCCTCGTCGGCATGGAGGACGGCGTCTTCCCGCACGCGCGCTCGCTCGAGGAGCAGGGCCTCGAGGAGGAGCGGCGGCTCGCCTACGTCGGCCTCACGCGTGCGCAGGAGCGCCTGACACTCATCCACGCGGCGACGCGGTCGCTGTGGGGCTCGCGCGACTACCGGCGGCCGAGCCGGTTCCTGGAGGAGCTTCCGCAGGACGAAGTCGAGCGCGAGCGGCTGCGGCCCACGTCCTGGAGCGGCTACGGGGCGCCGCGGCAGTCGCTGGCACCGGGCGCCGGCCCCGCGCCCGATCTCTCGACCGGCGACAACGTGCGCCACTCCACCATGGGCGAGGGCGTGGTCGTGGCGATCGAGGGCGACGGGATCGTGACCGTGCGCTTCGCCCAGGACGGCGCCGAGCGGCGTCTCATGCTCGACTACGCGCCGCTGGAGAAGATTCTCTGACCCTCGAGATCCGCACGGCCGGCCGCGACGAGCGGCTCGACGCGCTCGCGCCCATCTGGCACTACTTCGGCGCGGCAACAGGGCCGGAGGAGGATCGCGCCCAGCGGATCCTCAAGGTGCTGCCCGAGGGGCGGATGCACATCGCCACCGAGGGTGACTCGATCGTGGGTGGCGCCGGCGTCTTCGAGTTCGAGCTCACAGTCCCCGGCGGCCCTGTACGCATCGCAGGGGTCACCGTCGTCGGCGTCCTGCCGTCCCATCGCCGCCGCGGAATCCTGCGGGAGCTCATGCGCGCCCAACTCGACGACATCCATGCGCGCGGGGAGCCTCTCGCAGCGCTGTGGGCTTCCGAGGCCTCGATCTACAGGCGCTACGGCTACGGGCTGGCGTCGCTGTGCGGCGACATGGACATCCCTCGCACGCACGCGGATTTCGTCCGGCCGGTCGAACGGCCGGGAGCGGTGCGCATCGTGGATCGCCAGGAGGCTTTGAAGCTCTGTCCGCCGGTCTACGACCGCGCCTGCGCCGAGACGCCGGGGATGCTCGCGCGCTCGCGCACCTGGTGGGAAGCCCGCGTATTCGACGATCCAGACTGGCGCCGGGCGGGCGGCGGCGAGCTTGCGGTCGCCGTCCTGGAGGAGGACGGTGTATCGCAGGCTTACGCCATCTACCGCCTGAACTTCTCCTACGACGACGGGGTCCCGACCGGCGCGGTCGTCGTCCTCGAGGCGATCGGGGCGACGGCGGAGGCCGAGATTGCGATCTGGCGGTATCTCCTGGACATCGACTGGATGGCTCGCATCGAGGCGTCGCTCTTGCCCCTCGACCATCCGCTGCTCCTCCTGGCGGCCGAGCCCGGTCGGCTGCGCTTCCGGGTCGGCGACGGCATCTTCCTGCGGCTCGTCGACGTGGGTGCTGCGCTCGCCGCGCGCTCCTACGCGGCGGAGGACAGCCTAGTGTTCGAGGTCGCGGACACGTTCTGCCCGTGGAACGACGCACGGTTCACGGTGCATGGTGAAAAGACGATGGAGGAACCGGATCTGCGTCTCTCGGTCGACACTCTGGCGTCTGCATACCTAGGCGGATTCACGTTCCGCCAGCTCGCCCGGGTCGGTGGCGTGGAGGAGGTTTCCGAGGGCGCGCTCGCCCGCGCCGACGCGCTCTTCCGGGCGGACCGCGCCCCCTGGTGCCCCGAGATCTTCTGAACTTCTGCTAGGGTTCCGCCCCGTGTTTGCCGTCAAGGCCCTGCTATCGGGCCTTTTTTGTTGTCTGGCACTGGCACAGCCGGCGCTGGGAAGAATCGAAGCGACACCCTCCGAGTCCAAACCGGACTCCCGCTGGGTGCTGCCGTTGAACGGTCCGCTGGGGTCGCCGTTCGGCATGCGCTGGGGGCGGATGCACGAGGGGATCGACATCGAGGGCTGGGCCGAGACGCGCGTGCGCGCCGCCCAGACCGGAACGGTCACCCGGGTCGGGTGGCTCGACAGCTACTCCGGCTACGGGCTCGTGATCAAGGTCCGCCACGACGGCGGGATCGTCACCATGTACGCGCACCTCGCCAAGGCGCTCGTGAAGCCGGGCGATGTCGTCGGCGCCGGCCAGCTGATCGCCAAGGCCGGCTGCACCGGCTCGTGCTCGGGTGTGCATCTGCACTTCAACGTGTGGGAGAAGGGCAAGCTCGTCGACCCGCTGAAGTACCTCGGCCGCAAGGCGTTCGACCGCCGCTGATGCGCGTCTCCTACTACGTCGCCATGAGCCTCGACGGACGCATCGCCGGTCACGGCGACGATCTCTCGTTCCTGAAGACCCTCTCGGGCGGTCCCGAGGCCTACGGCTACAACGAGTTCATCGCCGAGATCGACGGCCTCGTCGTCGGCGCGAGCTCGTGGGCGTACATGAAGGACTACAAGTGGGCCTACGACGACCGGCCGGTGTGGCTTATGACCCACAACCCGGAGCCGCCGAAGATCGAGGGCGCCGACATGCACGTCTTCTCCGGCGAGGTCGCGGTGCTGCTCGAGGAGCTCAAGGCCGCAGGCCTCGAGCGCGTGTGGGTGATCGGCGGCGGCAACGTCGTCGGCCAGTTCCTCGCGATCGACCGCATCGACGAGGTTCTCGTCACCATCGCGCCGACCTTCCTGGGCCAAGGGCCGGCCCTGGCAGACGGCGAGTTCCCGCTCCGCCGCTTCCGCCTCGCGTCGGTCGGCCGCAAGGAAGGCGACGACGGCGTGAGCCTCAGGTACGAGCGGGATCCTTCGCTAGACTGAAAACCCCAAGGGCGGTTAGCTCAGTTGGGAGAGCACCAGCTCGACAAGCTGGGGGTCACTGGTTCGAGCCCAGTACCGCCCACCTCGGAAGCCCCCGCAAACCGGGGGTTTTCGTTTCCGAGGAGGCAGACCGGCTCTAGTCGGTCACATCTTCGACGCCTGCGGCGCGCTCGTGACGAGCTCGGCCGAGCACTTCATCCACGCGCTGACGCGAGACTCCGAGCGTACGGGCAAGCTCGGTCTTGCTGGCGCCCGCTTCGTGCGCGGTAAGCAGGGCGCTGCGGAAGTTGCGCCGGTCACGGTCGAGGCGCTGAAGGGTGTCGAGGGCCTTCTTGTAGGCGCGGAGCACGGTCTTGATTTCGGCGTCGTGTGCCATTGCGTGCATCATAGGGCAAGCGCAACCTTCACCTGCTGTGCAAGTGCTACTTGCGGTTGCGCTCGGAACTAGCTATCTTTTCGTCGCCGGTGTAAACCGCGACCGGCCAGAGACACACTGACGGGACGCGCCCCGTCGCCGTTGCGACGGAGGACCGCCCCCGCAGGTGGAGGACCTAATACCGCGAGCCCCGGTTCGTCACCGGTGCGCCCGCGAGGAAAGAAACCGGCGACGAATTGAGCGCCGGCGGACCCGCGTTGCGCCCGGCCTCTCTCGCTCAGGGAGGCCGGGCGGAGTGGGGCAGTCCTGCTCCACCACGAAAGGAACAGATGAAGAAGTTCGTGATCGCGGCGGTAGCCTCCGTCGCAGCTCTGACGCTCGTCGCCACTGCTTCGGCAGATGTGCTGCTTCCCGCCAACCAGCACCTTCAGTTCAAGGGTAAGGGCGGCCACCTTTGGAACAGCCTTGGCGGCGACAGCTCATACGACTCGAATACGCGGGCCCTCCGGATGAACGTCGGCGACCCGAGTGCCGGTAAGTACGTCGTTGCGTACTCGCAGCGTTCGCTCGACATCGCCAAGGACGCAGGTGCCGTAGGGAACCTCTCTTTCGAGTTCAAGAAGCAGACGAGCTACATGGGCGCAGGCGCCCCGCGTATCTCCGTCGAGTTCCAGAACGGGGACGTGGCATACCTGAGTGCCTTCTACTGCAACCATCCGATGGCCGTCACGGGCAACGCGTGGGCGCGGGCGGACTTCACCCGCTTTACTGGCAACTGCTCGTTCTTCGTCTCCGGCGAGACCGGAGGCCAGTACTCCGCGGACGGCAGCAAGTCGGCCTGGCGCGTCTACACGGATTCACACCCCGACCAGGTCGTGGAGCAGGCGTACCTCGTCGGCGACGAGACCGGCGTGTATCGCATCGACCGTCTCTCGCTCGGTGCCGGTGTGATGTACACGTCCAGCAACCGCGTTGGGAAGCGGTGCACGACGGAGGCGTCCTGCTAGGGACGTAGGGAAGCGCAGCGGTCTCCGCTGCGCTCGGCTTCCCTGCGGCCAGGGGAGCCGAGCGGAGCGGAGGCATCGCCTAGTACGAGCGCGGCAGCCCGAGCACGTGTTGGCCGAGGTACGCGAGCACGAGATTGTTCGAGACCGGGGCCACGGTGTAGAGGCGCGTCTCGCGGAACTTCCGCTCGACGTCGTACTCCTTCGCAAACCCGAAGCCGCCGTGCGTGTCGAGGCAGACGTTCGCCGCCTGCCACGATGCCTCCGACGCGAGGAGCTTGGCCATGTTCGCCTGCTCGCCGCACGGCTTTCCCTCCTCGAAGAGCGACGCGGCGCGGTAGCGGACGAGGTCGGCGGCCTCGATCGCGGCGTACGCGCGCGCGATCGGAAACTGAACGCCCTGGTTGGCGCCGATCGGGCGGTCAAAGACGACGCGTTCCGACGCATAGCTCACGGCCTTCTCGATGAACCACCTCCCGTCGCCTATGCACTCCGCCGCCAGCAGGATGCGCTCTGCGTTCATCCCGTCGAGGATGTAGCGGAAGCCCTCGCCTTCCTCGCCGACGAGCGCGTCCGCCGGCACCTCGACGTCGTCGAGGAAGACCTCCGTCGTTGCGTGGTTCATCATCGTCGCGACCGGATGGATCGTCAGCCGTTCGCCCGCCGCCTTCATGTCGATGAGGAAGACCGATATTCCGTCGCTCTTGTGCTCGACATCCTCGAACGGCGTCGTGCGGGCGAGCAGCAGCATGAGATCCGAGTAGAGCGCGCGGGACGTCCAGATCTTCTGCCCGCGGATCACGTAACCGCCGTCGATGCGGCGCGCGCTCGTCTGGAGGCGTGTGGTGTCGGACCCCACCGTCGGCTCGGTCACCCCGAACGCCTGCAACCGGAGCTCTCCCGACGCGATGCGCGGCAGGTACCGCTGCTTCTGCTCCTCGCTTCCGTGCCGCAGCAGCGTCCCCATCGTGTACATCTGCGCATGGCACGCGGCGGCATTGCCACCCGACGCGTTGATCTCTTCGAGGATTACGCTCGCCGCGGTGAGCCCGAGGCCGGCGCCGTCGTAATCCGCGGGAATCAGCGCTGCGAGCCAGCCGTGCTCGGTGAGAGCCCTCACGAACTCCTCCGGGTAGCGGTCAGGCTCGAGCGAGCGCCAGTACTCGCCCGGAAAGCGGCCGCAGAGCTCTGCGACCGCCCCACGGATCTCGAGCAGCTCGTCTGGCGTCGAGGTCGTCATGACGCTTGCCGGGCCACGATAACCGCGAACTGGCCAATATTCTCCGTGCTCAGTGACCGAACGTGACCTCAGGGACCTGGCGCGATCGATCGTGGACTCGAACCGCTTCATGGCGCTCGCCACCGCTGACGCGAGCGGGCTGCCGTGGGCATCGCCCGTCTGGTACGCGCCGAGGGGCTACCGCGAGCTCTTCTGGGCCTCCTCGCCTGAGGCTCGGCACTCGCGCAACCTCGCGGAACGCCCTGAGCTTGCCATCGTGATCTTCGACTCCCATGAGCCGGGCACCTGGAAGGCCGTCTACATGTCCGGTGTTGCCGAGCAGGTCGCCGACGTCGACGAGGGAATCGAGCTCTATGCACGCCGGTCGATGGAGCAAGGGCTGCCCGTCTGGACGCGTGACGACGTCCTCCCGCCCGCGAAGCACCGCCTCTACCGCGCGACGGTCCACGAGCATTTCGTGCTCGACGATCACGACGAGCGGCTGCCAGTCACGCTGGAGTGAGGCTGGGAGCCCGTCCGCGCGCGGGCTCCCAGCAACGACTCGTCTACCTGAGCCAGCCGACCTTTGGCGCCGCGGCGCGCGTGCGCGCGGTCACGGTCGCAGGCGGTGGGATGTCGCTCTCGAAGCGCTCGTACTTCCCCTTGCACTGACCGCTGAAGATCACGCCCGGGATGCGGCCATCGGAGGCCTCTCCGCCGATCTGCAGCGTCACCGCGCCGTTCGGATGGAACGTGATCCGATAGTTCCCGTGGATCTGGCCGGTGCCGGTCGACTCCTCGCCGCCGGAGCCGCGGTCACTCACTCGGCCGGACAGGAGGCCCTGCCAGATCTCGCCGATCCCGGCGTCCTTCGCCTGCGCCTTGACCTTGGTGCGCCCGGTCTGGGCGTCCTGGATCCGGATCGTCCCGTTCTCCGTACCCACGCCGTTCTCGACGTTGACGATCACATAGACCGAGAACGTGACCTTGCCGGACAGCCTGGGGTCGCCCGTTGACGTCCCCGTCACCGTGACGTGCTGCTCCGCGTACTCGCCGTCGACCCCCTCGCAGGAGCGGGTCTTCCCCTCGACGTGCGAGAACACGACCGTCGCCATGACGCTGTCGGTGTCCGGCTGTCTTCCGCTCGCGGCCACCGCGGCCGCGACCACCAACAAGATCCCAAGCGCGACCATGACGGCGAGACTGCGCCTCGCTCGAAGCATCGCTCCTCCCTTCTCGAAGACGGTGCGCTGATCCTACGACGACATGGCCGCCGCGACCGCCTGCTCCTGAAGCCAGCTGAGGTAGGCGAAGACCGCCATCTCGAACGCCTGGGGGTGCGCGGGGTCGATCTCCTGGTCGTAGGTCTCCTCGGTGACGTCGAGGCGCGTGCCCAGCGCGAGGCGGAGATCCGTCAAGGCCCGCAGCCAGGCGTCGAGTTGTTCGCCGCTCAGGCGCTCGCTCTGCGCGGTTTCAGCGAGGACCTGCAACGCCTCGCGCCGGCCCGAGAGAAGCTCCTCGTGCATCAGCCGTCGGAACTCGTCCTCGCTCTCCTCGTCTTTCTCGTAGGCGGGCGGGAACAGCCGTCGGAGGCCGGGATCGGCCGGATTGGCCTCGATGAGCGCCGCGAGCTCTGCGGGGAGCGAGGCGAGAAGCTCGCGCTCGCCGTCCGAGAGACGCAGGAGAAAGTCGCCGTCGGGCGCCCGTTCGATCGGCGAGGGGACGAACACAGTCAGTCCTGCCGCATCGTGGCCCAGAGGCCGTGGGAGTGGAGCCGTGCGACGTCGTGCTCCGCCTTCTCGCGGGTCCCGCCGGAGACGACGGCCTTGCCCTCGTTGTGCACCTGGAGCATGAGCGTGGTCGCCTTCTCGCGGCTGTAGCCGAAGAGCTTCTGGAGCACGAAGGTCACATAAGACATGAGGTTGATCGGGTCGTTCCAGACGATCACGATCCACGGCCGGTCGTGCTCCGGGACGTCCTGCTGCTCCGGCTCGCCGAGCTCGACCTCGGCAGGCTTGAGAGTTGCGGGGGACACGCTGCCCAGCCTGCCACACCCGGGGCGGCCGCTCTAGGCGACGTGCTGAAGCGGAGGGCCAACCCCACCCGCGCGGCGCGAGCGCCCGGCCGCCCTGAGGGCGCGCGCGTACGCCTCCGACGGCGTCGTGCCGCCGGCCATGACCTCTCCCGTGGAGCGCATCTCGGGCCCGCGCTCGTCGGCGCCGGGGAACCGGTCGGCCGGGAAGACGGCCTCCTTCGCCCAGGCCCGCGAAGGCACCGCTCTGTCCGGGAGGTGGTCGAGCGCGGCCAGCGGCTCGCCGAGCATGAGCCGGCAGGCCAGGTCGACAAGGGGGAGGCCGGTCGCCTTGGCGACGAACGGCACGGTGCGCGACGCGCGCGGGTTGGCCTCGAGCACGAAGAGCTCCGTGCCGCGCAGCGCCAGCTGGAGGTTCAGGAGCCCCCGCACGCGGAGTCCGCGGGCTAGGGCGGCTGCGATGGCTCGGATCTCCTCGTCGAGCGCGGGGGAGACGGACGGCGCAGGGATCACGCAGGCCGAGTCTCCGGAATGGGCGCCTGCAGGCTCGACGTGCTCGAGGATCGCAGCCACCCAGGCCGACTCGCTGTCGGCGAGCACGTCGACATCGAGCTCGAGGGCGCCTTCGAGGAACTCGTCGACGAGGCACGGTCCGTCCACGACGAGATCGTCGGGCGCGCGCGCGACGCGCATGCCGCGGCCACCGAGGACGTAGTGCGGCCGCAGGAGAACCGGGTAGCCGATCCCGGCGGCGATCTCGCGCGCCTCGTCCGTCGTCTCGGCGACGCCCCAGGCCGGTGCCCGCACGCCGAGGCTCCCGAGCAGCTCGCCGAAGGCACCGCGATCCTCCGCCGCCTCGATGGCCGGTAGCGGGTCACCGAGGAGCGGGACGCCGGCGTCCGCGAGGTCGCGCGCCAGGCGCAGCGGCGTCTGGCCCCCGAGCGTGACGACGACCCCGAGCGGCTGCTCGAGGGCGCAGACGTCGAGCACGCGCTCGAGCGTGACCGGCTCGAGGTAGAGGCGGTCGCTCGTGTCGTAGTCGGTCGAGACCGTCTCGGGGTTCGAGTTCACCATCACGGCCTCGCACCCGAGCGCGCGCAGGGCGCCTGCGGCGCGGACGCAGCAGTAGTCGAACTCGATCCCCTGGCCGATGCGGTTCGGTCCCGAGCCGACGACGACCACGGCGCGCCCCGTCGCCGCCGCGACCGGGTCAGTGCCCTCGTACGAGAGGTAGTAGTACGGCGTCCGTGCCTCGAACTCGGCGGCGCACGAGTCCACCGCGAGCCGGCCGGGAAGG
>DAITAN010000363.1:0-2779 GCA_036824235.1 Gaiellaceae bacterium
CGCGTCGCGCACGGCGTCGTGGTCGCCGTCGGCGCCCGCGAAGAGGAGCACGCCGTTCTCGACGGCGACGTCGAAGCCGCGCTCGCGGAGGAGCGCCGCCAACTCGTCGGCCCGCTCGTCCACCTCGACCAGGAAGCCCTCAGGGCCGCGGCGGAGGTCGGCGAGCGTCCCCGAGTGGGCGACCACTCCGCCCTCGACGATCACGACCGCGTCGCAGATCCGCTCCACCTCTTCGAGATGGTGCGACGAGATGACGATGTGCATCCCGAACTCGGTGCCGACTCTGCGAATGAGGTCGAGCATCTCTGTCCGCTGCACGGGGTCGAGTCCGTCGGTCGGCTCGTCGAGGAGTACGAGCTCGGGATCGTGCGCGATCGCGGCGGCAAGCTTGACGCGCTGGCGCTGCCCGGTCGACATCGCGCCCACCGAGCGGAAGCGCTCCTCGCCGAGCCCGACGAGCCAGAGCGCATCGTTTGCCCGCTGCACGGCGGCGCGCCGCGGCAGGAGGTGGACCTCGGCGAGGTGGCGCACGAAATCGGCGGCGGGGAGCTCCGAGGGCAGGTCGTGGTGCTCGGGCGCGTACCCGATGCGCGCGCGCACCGGAAGACCGGCCGAGACGGGATCCTGCCCCAGCACGAGGAGGTCGCCCTCGTCACGCGACCGCAGTCCGAGCACGAGCGAGAGGAACGTCGTCTTGCCTGCGCCGTTCGACCCGAGCAGGCCGGTGATGCCCGTGCCGATCTTGACGTCGAGGCCGGAGAGGGCCACGGTGCGCCCGTAGCGCTTGACGACGCCTCGGGCGGAGACGACTGGTGACGTGCCCGGGCTGTACGCGATCTCGTCGCTCACGCCCACTGGACGCTACAGACCTTGTGTGACGGGCGCGGGCTTCAGACCGGGGGTCTCGACGCCGACCCGGGCTTCGCGCAACAGCGGCCGACCGAGGTAGGACCGATAGGTTCTCCGCGCAGCGGGATGGCCGCCTCGACTGACGGCCACGCGGTCATGCTCCACCACCGCTACGCGCCGCGCACGCCACAGGGCTGAGCGATGAGTTCCCGCTCCGACCGCGGTCGACATGACCAACGGCTGAGCGTTCGAAAGGAGACGGAGCAATGAGAAAGCTGGTGGAGTCGACGTTCATGACGCTCGACGGCGTTATCTCGAGGCCCCAGGACTGGAGCGGGCCGTACTGGGACGACCAGCACGTGGGCTACGCAGAGAAACTGCTGGAGCCCGCGGACGCGTTGCTGCTCGGCCGAGACACGTACGAGGTCTTCGCTGCGTCCTGGCCCGAGCGGGAAGGCGAGTACGCGGACAGGCTCAACGCGATGCCCAAGCACGTCGCGTCGCGAACGCTGACGGAGACGACGTGGAACTCGAGCCTCATCGAAGGGGACGCCGCCGAGGGAGTCGCCGCGCTGAAGGAGCAGGAGGGCGGCGACATCCTCAAGTACGGAACGGGCGAGCTCGACAAGGCGCTCGCGGAGCACCGGCTCGTGGACGAGTTCCACTTCTGGCTCTTCCCGGTCGTCGCCGGTCGCGGCGACCGCCTCTTCGACGGGCTCGACCTCACGACCCTGAAGCTCGTCGACACGACGAGGTTCGACAGCGGGATCGTCATCCTCGTCTACACGCACGCGTGAGGGGCTACTCCAGGTTCTCCTGAATCATCGTGGGCGAGTCGTGGATGCAGATCATGTCCAGGCGCTCGGGGCCCAGGCTCTTGAATTTGTGGGGCGTCTCGGTGGAGACGACGATGATGTCCCCGGGGCCTGCCTCGAGGTCCTGGCTGTCGGCCGTGAAGAGCGCCCGGCCGCCGCGGACGATCCACGTCTCGGAGTAGGGATGACGGTGCAGGCCGGGACCTGCGCCGGTCTCGCTGTTGACGAGGAAGAACGAGACGCCGGAGGAATGCGGCTCCCCCACGAACGTGATCGTTCCTCCCGGGCTGGGCTGGAGCTCGCCCGCCCGAATGTGCGTGTGCATCGCCGGCCTCCTCTCGTGGGCTCGCGACTACGGTAGTCGGCCTTCGCGCGCGACCGTCGCGAGGAAGCGCCCGCTGTCGCGGACGCGGCGCTCGAGCGTGGAAAAGTCCACGTGCACGATTCCGAAGCGGTGCCCGTAACCGTGGGCCCACTCGAAATTGTCCAGCAGCGACCACACGAAGTAGCCGCGCAGCGGGATCCCCGCCTGGAGAGCTGCATGAGCCGCGGCGAAGTGACGTTGGAGGAAGCTGACCCGCTCGGGATCGCTCGTCGGGTCGCCGTTGAGCGGGTATGCGGCACCGTTCTCGGTCACGTAGAGCGGCAGCTCGCCTGTGCGCGAGGCGACGAACTCGAGCACCTCGATCAGTCCCTCGGGGTAGACCTCCCAGCCCATCTCTGTCAGCTCCTCCGGCGGGCCGGGTGGGAGCGGAGGCAGGAACGGCGAGCGGAAAACGTGGCGGCAGTAGTAGTTCACGCCGAGGAAGTCGATCGGCGTCGAGATCAGCTCCATATCGCCGTCGAGCACCTCGTCACGCCGCCAGCCCAAGGCGCGCACGGTGTCCTCTGGGTAGCCTCGGCCGGCCACCGGGTCGAGGAACCAGCGGTTCACCTGGTCGTGCGCCAGCATCGCCGCCTCCTGATCGAGCGGGTGCGGGGTGGCCGGATGCGCGGGGTGGAAGTTGAGGACGACGCCGACCTCGACGCCGGGCGCGGCCGCCCGGATCGCCTGCACGGCCAGGCCGTGCGCAACGAGCAGGTGGTGCGAGGCGGCGAGGGCCGCCTCGGGCTAG
>DAITAN010000364.1:0-2777 GCA_036824235.1 Gaiellaceae bacterium
ACGACGCCGAGCACGGAGAGCGCGAGCGAGACCTCGTAGGAGACGAGCTGCGCGGCAGTGCGCATCGAGCCGAGGAGCGAGAATTTGGAGTCGCTCGCCCAGCCGCCGACGAGGAAGGCGTAGATGCCGACCGCGCCGAGCGAGAAGAGCAGCAGCAGGCCGATCGAGACGTCGACGACGCGGCCGGTGACGTCGTAACCGCCGATCTCCCAGGTGTCGCCGAACGGGATGACGCTGAACGAGGCAAGCGCGGTGAACGCGGCGACGACGGGGGCGGCGAAGTAGAGGAGCCCGATCGCCCCGGTCGGCGCGAAGCTCTCCTTGCGGATCAGCTTAACGAGGTCGGCGATCGGCTGGAGGAGCCCGTACGGTCCTGCCCGGTTCGGCCCGAAGCGCAGCTGCATGCGGCCGAGAACCTTGCGCTCGAGCCAGGTGGCGTAGGCGAAGCAGCCGAGCACGAGGTTGACGATGACGGCCGCCTTGATCACGTCGATCCACCACGGCTCGTTCAGCGTCTCAGGCACCGATCTTCTCCACCTGCACGCGGTCCTCGAAGCCGGCGGCATGCTCGTCGGCGACCCGCACGACTCCGACCCGGAGCTTGCGGTTGACCCTGGCCCGGAGGTCCCGCGACGTCCCGTTCGAGATCACGCGCACGGTCTCGCCCGCCGCGATTTCGCGCGTCTGCGCGTCCTCGAAGGCGAGCTCTACCTCGGGCGCCGGGCGCTGGAACTGGAGCTGCGAGATGCGCTCGACCCCGGGGCCGCTGAAGAGCGACCGGACCCGCACCAGGTCGAGACCGGGCCCTGCGGGCTTGCCGGTCGGCGCCTGCGGGTCGGGGCTCGACCAGGCGAACTCGTCGCCGGGCGGCAGGTCGGCGAGGTCGTCGGCGCTCGGCGCCGCCCAGGCTTCGATCTCGAGCCCGAAGCGCTCGCCGAGGCGAGAGAGGAACTCGAGCTCGTCGAGCCCGGCGGGGATCACCGCGCGGCGCAGCCGCTGACGCCTGCCCTCGAGGTTGACCATCGTGCCGTCGCGCTCGAGGTAGCTCGTGCCGGGGACGACCACGTGCGACCAGGCGGTGAGGTCGCTCTGGAACATCGCGGTCGTGAGGACGAAGCGTGCGCGGCCGGCCAGCTCGGCGACACGCGGGTCGTAGGCGGCCTCGTCGCCTGAGACGATGAGCGCGCCGATCTCCCCCTCCTCGGGTGGGTCGGAGCGCCCTTCGCCGGTCTCGTACCAGGCAGCCGGCACGCCGCGGCCGTTCGGCGTTCGCGGCAAGACGTAGACGGAGACCTCGGCCTTCCCGTTCTCGTGCAGCTCGTTGGCGAGCGCGCCGATGTGGCGGCCGCCCGTGGTGTCGTCGTCCGACCAGACGAGCGCGATTCGCTTCGCGGAACGGAGGCGCATGGCCGTCGCCTTCAGCTCGGTCGGGATGTCGCCCTCGCGCAGGGACGCGGCGACCTGGGCGGCCGAGCCGGGAGCGACCTGGACGTCGCCGGAGGCGTTGACCGCGATCACCTCGCCGCCGTTCCGGCGCGCCGCGCGCAGCCAGAGGTCGACGACGGGCGCGCGCTCGACCACCGGCTGGTCGCCGAGGACAAGGCAGACCTCGGCGTCGCGGATGGCCGAGAGCGGCGCCCGGAAGGCCTCGAGGCCCGGATCCCATTCCTCGGGCAGGAGCGCCAGGTCCGAGCCGCACCCTTCGCGCACGATGCGCGCGAGCGCAGTGGCCTGCTCCATCGTCTCACCGCCGGAGAACGCGACCACGACCGACGATCCCGCCTCGCGGAGCCCGGCCTCGGCGGCGCCGAGCGCATCCTCGTACGAGGACTCCTCGAACCCGCGCCTCCGCACGCGCACGAGCGGGGCGGTGATGCGGTCGGGGGCGCGCAGGTGGTCGTACGTGAAGCGGCCCTTGTCGCACGTCCAGCCCTCGTGAACTTCCGGGTGGTTGCGCGACAGGATCCGCGCGACCTTCCCTTCGCGTGTCGTGGCCCAGACGTTGCAGCCGGCCGGGCACATGCCGCACACCGTGGGCACGTTCTGGATCTCCCACGGCCGCGCGCGGAACCGGTAGGTCGTGGACGTGAGCGCCCCGACGGGGCAGAGCTCGAGCACGTTGCCCGAGAACGGCGCGCGGTAGGGCTCGTCCTCGAAGGTGGCGATGATCGACTGCGCGCCGCGGTTCACGGCCACGAGCTGCCCGTCCTCGGCGACGTTCTCCGAGAAGCGTGTGCAGCGGTAGCAGAGGATGCAGCGCTCGCGGTCGAGCGCGATCAGCGGCGAGATCGGGATCGGCTTGTCGAACGTCCGCTTGGGGAACTGCATGCGCGTCTTGCCGGGCCCGTATCGGAACGTGAGGTCCTGGAGCGGGCACTCGCCGCCCTTGTCGCAGTCGGGGCAGTCGAGCGGGTGGTTGAGGAGGATGAACTCGAGGACCGCGTCCTGGCCCTGCGCGGCCTGCTCGCTCGTCTGCGCGGTCTTGAGGACGAGCCCGTCCTGTGCCGTGAGCGTGCAGGCAGCCTGGAGCTTCGGCATGCCCTCGACCTCGCAGAGGCACATGCGGCAGGCGCCAACGGGGGCTCCGAGGCGCGGCTCGTAGCAGAAGACCGGGATCTCGATCCCGGCGGCCGCGGCCGTCTCGACCAGGCCCTGGCCCTTGGGGGCCTGGATCTCGCGGTCGTCGATCGTGACGGTGACGAGCTCGGGGGTGCTCATGGGCGACCTCGCTCATGAGCGAGGGGAGGGTGTGTGAGGGAACCGGGAGGTTCCTTCAC
>DAITAN010000041.1:0-11672 GCA_036824235.1 Gaiellaceae bacterium
ACGACGCCGGTCGCCCGCCCCTCGCGCACGACGATCCGCTCGACCTCGCGATCGGTCTCGAGCGCCCCGCCGGCGTCGCGGACGATGCCGGCGAGGGCTTCCACGAGCTTCACCCCGCCTCCGCGCGGCACGGGCATGCCTCCGAGCTCGATCGCCACGGCGATCACCCGCGTCATGAAGCCGGACGACGCTGCGTCAGGGCCGACGCCGGTGTGCAGCACCCAGGGAGCGAGGAGCCCGTGCGCCTGGGGCGCGGCGAAGGTCTCCGTGACCCAGTCGCGGCAGGTCGAGAGCACGCCGCCCGCGAACTCGACGAGCCCGCGCCGGCCGAGCCGGCGGTAGGCCTTCAGCCCGAGCCCGGCCCCCGCGGACGACCAGAGCTCCGTCCCGAGCACGCCGAAGGCCAGGTCGGCGTTGGGCATGAACTCGGCCACGGTGCGGTCCCAGGCGGCGCCGTCGCCCGACGCGTGGCGGTCGAGCTCCTCGACGTTGCCTTCGTGCGAGGTGGTGAGGAAGATGCTCTCGCCGCCGGGAAAGAGCGACCCGGTGGCCAATTCGGTGTTCAGGTACTCGAGGCCGCGGGCGCGCAGCTCGTCGCCGAGCTCGGCGTAGGCCGCCGAGCCCATGAAGAGCGGGTGCCAGGAGGAGAAGACCTCGTGCGTGAAGCCCGGCTCGGTGATCTCGGCCGTCCTGATCGCGCCGCCGAGGTAGTCGCTGCGCTCGAGCACGAGCACGCGCTTTCCCGCCCGCGCCAGGAGCGCGGCGCCCGCCAGCGAGTTGATGCCGCTCCCGACGAAGACGACGTCGTAGCTCATTCCAGCGGTTCCCCGAGCTCGTGGAAAGTTCGGTCGAAGTAGAGGAGCGGCCCACCGGCACGGTCGCGACGCGACACGACCTCCTCGACGTTCCCGATGAAGAGCGTGTGGCTCGACACCTCGAACGTCCGGTCGACGGCGCACTCGACGTGGACGAGGGCGCCGGCGATCATCGTCGCGTTGCTACCGGGGTCGTTGTCCTTGCAGAACACGTCGACGTACTTCGGTCCGCCGGGCACGGCGCCGAGGTCGGCGAGGTCCTTCTGGGTGTCGCGCAGGACGCTGAGCCCGAAGCGGCCGGTCTCGACGATCGCGTCGCGGCAGCTTGCGTCGTCGGCCAGCGAGATGAGCACCTGCGGCGGCTGCGCCGAGATCGAGCAGCAGGCGCTGATGGTCAGGCCCCAGAGGCGGTCATCCTTGCGCGCGATCACCATGACGACGCCGCTCGCGAGCGCGCGCATCGCGGCCTTGAAGGTCTCCTCGTCCACAGTGGAGACGGGCTGCGGGGGCGCGAAGGCCGCGTCGGCCTCCACGTACCCGCTGACGAGCGTGCGTGGGTCGGGCGCGAACTCGGCATAGTCGCTCATCGCTAGAAGAGGTCCTCCGCACCCATCCGGCCGGCGACGAGATTGGCCGTGAGGGCGAGGTGGAGGCGGAGCTGCTGCTCGGCCTCGTCAGGCTCGTGGCGGACGCAGGCATCGAGGATCGCCTCGTGCTCTTGTCGACGCCGACGGAGCGTCCCGCGCTTCGGGAGCGAGAGCGCGCGGTAGCGCTCGCTGTTCTCCCACGCCGGCCGGATCAGGCGGACGAGCCACTCGGACCCCGAGGCCTCGTACAGGCTGAAGTGGAAGGCGGCGTGCTCGCGCCGAGCCTCGACGGAGTCGCCCCGCCGGTGTGCCTCGGTCCAGAGCTCGAGGTGCTCGACGGCTCCCTCGCCGTCCGCGGCGGTGAAGTGCTCGGCCGCCCGGCGCACGGCGAGTGTCTCGAGGGCCAGGCGGACCTCATAGGTGTCTCGGAGATCCTCGATCGCGAGCTCGCTCACGCGCGCGCCGCGGTGCGGAACGTGCACGGCGAGCCCGAGGCTCTCGAGCTGCCGCACCGCCTCGCGCACGGGGGAGATGCTCATGCCCAGCGAGCGCGCGAGCTCTTCCAGGCGCAGCGGCGCGCCGGGCGCGAGCTCGCCGGCGAGGATCGCCTCCTGCAAGTCCGCCACCGCCGCCTCGGCCATCGTCTGATGGCGCCTCCCCCGGGCAAGCACGGTGGGCTTCACGGCGCCATCGTCTCGCCCGTTTGATCAGATGTCAAACGGTCGCGCTCAGGCGACCGAGGCCGTGCATTCGATCTCGATCAGGCAGCCCGGGACGGCGAGCCCGATGATGCCGACGATCGTCTGTGCGGGATGCGCGGCGCCGCCGGTGACCTCGTCGATCGCAGCGGTGATCGTCCCGTGCTCGGTCGGGTGCAACGTGTAGATCGTGCGGCGGACGATGTCGTCCCAGTCGACGCCGACCTCGTTCATCGCAGTCTCGAGGTTCCGCATCGCCGCCTTCGTCTGCTCCCCCAGGTCGTCGCCGCCGACGATCCCGAACTCCTGGTCGAGCGCGAGCTGCCCGGCGAAGTACACCAGTCGGCTTCCCTGGGCGACGCTGACGTGGCTGAAGCCGGGAGCGGGGTGTAGCGAGCTCGGGTTGACGTTCTGCCGAGGCATCCGTTCCTCCTAGGTCGAGGGATTCGCAGTCAGCGCCCGCGCGAGCTCGGCGAACTCCTCGTCGGTGACGAGGCCGCGCTTCTCGGCGCCTCGGGTTTTCACCGTCGCAAGCAGCTCGCGCTGGGCGTCCTCGGAGAGCTCGAGCCCGAGCTCGGCGGCCTTGATGCGGATGGAGTCGATGCCGCTCTTCTTGCCGAGCACGATCGCCCGCTCGGCGCCGACGAGCTCCGACGAGTACGGCTCGATCGACGGCGGGTCATGGAACTGGCTGGCGACCGCGCCGCTCTCCCTGCGGAAGAGCGTGTCGCCGACGAGCGGCTTCCACGGCTCGAGCTCGTAGCCGGAGAGCTCGCGGACGCGCGCTGAGACGTGCCGAGCGCGACCGAGCCGCAGCCCCGTGTCGATGCCGTACAACCCCTCCAGAGCCAGCCCGACCTCGAGCAGGTTCGCGTTGCCGGCCCGCTCTCCCATGCCGTTGATCGTCCCGTGGATCCAGCGGGCGCCGGCCTTCGCGGCCGCGACCGCGGAGGCCGTCGCCAGGCCGAAGTCGTTGTGGCCGTGGAAGTGCACGGGGACGTCCGGGCCCAGGAGGTCGACGGCGCGCCCGACAAGAGCCGCCGCAGCCTCGGGCGTTGCGATGCCGAGCGTGTCGACGACCGCGACCTCCTTGGCGCCGGCCTCGACCGCGGCCGCGTAGGCCTGCTCGAAGAAGTCGGGCGCCGCGCGCGTGGAGTCGACTCCGAAGAAGGCGACCGTCACGCCCTCTCCCGCCGCGAACGAGACCGCTTTCCGGATCCGCTCGAGCATCGTCTCGCGCGACACGCCGATGGCCTCGAGCTTGAGATCGGAGATCGGTGACTCGATCACCGAGGCGCCGACGCCGAGCTCGATCAGGGCCTCGACGTCTGCCTGCACCGCCCGCGAGAACCCCCACACCTCGGCCTGCAGGCCGGCGGCCATGATCAGCTCGAATGCACGGCGGTCGTCCTCGGACACGCGCGGGAACCCGGCCTCGATGCGGCCGATGCCGAGGTCGTCGAGAGCCTTGGCGATCTCGAGCTTGTCCTCGGCCGAGAGCACGACGCCGACGGTCTGCTCCCCGTCGCGCAGCGTGGTGTCGTACAGACCGACCGAGCCCGCGCCGCGATAGGCGTCGTTGAGGCCTCCGGCCCAGATCTTGTCGCTGTCGATCACGTTGCGCGGAAGTCGTCGGGGTAGGGCGAGAGCTGCTCGGCGCCCGTCGCTGTGACGAGGAAGTTGTCCTCTAGGCGGAGGCCGCCGCCTCCCTCCCAGTACACCCCCGGTTCGATCGCCAGCACCATGCCCTCCTGGATCATGCCTTCACCGGCCTGATGCGCATAGGGCGGCTCGTGCGCACGGGCCCCGACGCCGTGTGCGACCGGGTGGGACGGCTGGCCCGGATAGCCGGCCTCCCCGAGCCCGTCCCGGATGAGGACGTCGAGCTCGGCCAGGCTCGCGCCGGGCTGCACATGGTCGATCGCCGCGCGGTAGACCTCGAGCAGCTGCTCGAGGAGTTCGTCGTACTCGGCGGTCAGCTCGCCGGGGCAGACGTTCTTCGTGTGGTCGCACCAGTAGCCGTCGACGCAGACCCAGATCTCGAACAGGGTCGGCTCGCGCTCCCGCACCGGCCGGTCGCCGGTCGCGGTGAAGGTGCGGATCCCCGGGCCCGACCAGACGAGCGCAAACCCGCGCGCCAGCTCGACCTGGCCCCGGTACCCGGTGCCCTGCCCGTGCACGAAGCCCTCCCAGAGCGCCCCGGCCTCGCTCTCCTTCATCCCCGGCCTGAGCTCGCGGCGGACGTGCTCCATGGCCTCGGCGGCGAGCTCGTTCGCGAGGCGCATGCGCTCGATCTCCTGGTCGGTCTTGATCGCTCGGGCTTGTGCGAGGAGAGGCGTTGCATCCTCCGCCGGCCCGAACGCCTGGAAGAAGGCCTGCGTGTAGGTCGTCGGCTCGCCCACCATGCGGTCGGAGGCCTGGGTGCCGAGCGAGAGCTCGAGCCCGACGCGTTCGTAGCCGCCGGCGCGCACGACCTCCTGCGCCAGCTCGACCGCCCGGGCGGTCGGGGGCCGGGGGTCGGCCTCGTCGTAGCCCTTGAAGAGGCGGATGTCCGACGTCCAGGCGGTGCGCTCCGCATCGGCCTGCTGCGGCTCGAGAGCGACGAGCGTCAGCTCCCCTTCTCGCGGGAACACGACGGCGTCGTACCCCTTCATGGGCCAGTAGTTCGAGAGGTAGAGAACGTTGTCGGGGGCGCGGACGACGAGGACATCGAGATCCTGCTCTGCCATGAGGCGGCGGACGCGGTCGAGCTTGGCGCCGTCCGCCGGCCAGCTCACCGACACGCTTCCGGCGCAGACCTGCGCGCCACGCGCGCGACTTTCGGCGTTAGGCTCGAGCCATCGGGTTGGGGAGGTGGGTCTCCCGTCAAGACGCGTCTAACCGATGTGCCGCGGCTCACCAGCGCACCCGGGGCGGCGCGGGCTCGCCGTGGGCTTCCTGCCACGAGACCACCGGATTGCGCAGCACGCCGATCCGCTCGATCTCGCCCTCCATCACGTCGCCCGGCTTCAGGTACAGGGAGGCCGCGTCGTCGCTGAACCCCGCGACGCCCGAGACCGTTCCGGTCGAGAGCACGTCCCCGGCGCTGTAGCCGAGCGCCGAGTAGTGGGAGAGGATCTCGGGGATCTTCACCGACATCCGCCCCGAGTGGGAGACCTGGCGCGGCTCACCGTTCACGCGCAGCTCCATGGCCAGGTCGTGCGGGTCGGGGATCTCGTCGGGCGTCACGATCCACGGCCCGAGCGGGCAGAACGTGTCGATCGCCTTGCAGAACGAGAAGACGCCGGACTCCATCTCGCGCCGCTGGATGTCGCGCGCCGTGACGTCGTTGAAGATCACGTAGCCGCCGATGTAGTCAGCCGCATCCTCGGGACCGAACCACTTCCCGGGCCGCTTCAGGACGACGGCGAGCTCGAGCTCGTAGTCGAGCTCCTCGGTCAGGTGCTCGGGATAGACGACCGGGTCGTCGGGGCCGATGATGGCGTCGACGTTCTGGAAGAAGACGATCCACGGCGCGATCTTGTGCGACCAGCCGACGCGCTTCGACTCCTCCTCGTGCTCGCGGAAGTTGCCGGCCGTGTGAAAGAACTTCTTCGGGACGATCGGCGCCCGCAGCCGCGCGCCCTCGAGCGGCACGCCGTCACCGGTCTCGTCCGCGCCGCCGCGCTCGAAGTACGTCCGCATATCGGGGACGTCGAGGACGGCGATCTCCTCGCCGTCGATCCAGCCGACCCGCCCCTCGTCGAACGTGACGAGCTTCACTCCGCCACCCCGCAGACCGCCTGCGCCACCTTCGCGTACACCTCCGCCGTCTTCACCAGGCCCTCGATCTCGAGATTCTCCCCCAGCTCCGCGTCGGGCAGCCCGCTCGACGTCCCGTAGTTCACCGTAGCGATCCCGTAGCGCGTGAGCACGGAGGCGTCCGAGAACCAGCGCGTGACGTCGCGCTCGGGCCCCGTTCCGAAGACCTCTTTGTGCGCGGCCTCGAGGGCCTGCACGAGCTCGTGGCCCTCGTCGATCTCCGCGCCCGGCGCGGTGACGTAGACCTCCGCGTCGACTCCGTCGAGGCCGCGTGCGAACTCGAGCGCCTTGCGCCGCGCCTCGGCCATCGGCACGGAAGGCGGCACGCGCAGGTCGACGAAGAGGTCGGTCTCGTGCGGCGTGCGGGAGACGCGCCAGCCGAAGCCGCCGCGGATCGCGCCGACGTTGGCCACTCCGCGCTCGCCCTTGTAGCTCATCTCCTCCTCCCACGACGGCAGCCATTCGAGGACGGCGTCGAGGACGGCGCGCATGCGCACGATCGAGTTCTCTTCGAGCCGGCCGGCGCTGAATGCCGTATGGATGAACGGCCCGCGCGTGCGCAAGCGCATCCAGAGCGTGCCGAAGTGGGCCAGGACGACCTTGTTCTCGGTCGGCTCGCCGAGCACGCACATGTCCGCCGCACCGCCGTGGCCGACCAGGTGCCGCGACCCGGCCGCGTAGCCGCGGTACTCCGCGCCCTGCGCGTCGCCCTCCTGAGTCTTCTCGATCTCGCCGGCGACCGCGGCGATCTGTACGTCGCCCTTCAGCCGCACGCCGGCATCCTGCAGCGCCCGCACGGCCTCGACGTAGCAGGCGACTGCGCCCTTCATGTTCGAGATCCCGAGCCCGTAGATGCGCCCGTCGCGCTCGAAGCCGGCCGGTTGAAACCCCGGGATGCCCTGGAGCCACGGCTCCCGGCCGGAGTACGACGTGTCCAGGTGCCCGTTGAACATCAGCGTCGGGCCCCCGCCCGTGCCAGCCCAGGTCCCAAGCACGTTTGCGCGGCCCTCCTCGACCTGCTGCCAGTGGACCTGGAGCCCGAGAGCCGCGAGCTCGTCGCGCATGAGCTCGGCCGCCGCCTGCTCGGAGCCGGTGAACGACGGCGTCGACACGAGGCGGAGGGCGAGCTCGACCAGCCGGCGCTCGTCGATCATCGGACCTGCGGCAGCACGCGCTCGCCGAAGAGCTCGAGCTGACGGTGCCTGTCCTCGCCCCAGAGCTCGAGCATGACGTGGGTGCAGCCGGCCTCGCGGTACTCCTCGATCGCCGCGATGCAGTCGTCGGGCGTCCCGGCGATGGGCTTGCACCGGTCGAGTAGGGAGTCGGTCACCCTCTCCTTCGCCGCCAGCCTCCCGCCGCGCTCCATCGCCTCTGCGACGGGCGCAAGCTCCTCCATCTCGATCTCGGCGAGCTCGAGAAGCGTGTCGGCCGAGCCCTTGATGTTCTGGAACTTGTTCGCCAGGTACATGCCCGCGATCTCGCGGGCGCCGTCGCGGCCCGCGTCGCGGTCGGTCTCGTGAATGGAGGCGACGATCGTGCAACCGATGTCGATGTCCGCCTGCACGTTGTCGCGGGTGTAGCCGACGAACGCGGGTGTGGTGATCGAGGGCGTCAGGCAGCCGTCGCCGATCTCGCCGGCGAGCGCCTGCATCTTCGGCGCGGTCGCGGCGACGTACAGCGGCGGGACCTCGCGCGGCGACTCGGCCTCCTCGGCCAGGGCCGGCACTGACGCGCTCCAGGTCTCGCCCTCGTACTCGAAAGCAGCCCCGCCGAGGACGCCGCGGGTGATCGCGACGGCGTCTCGCATCGGGCCGAGAGTCTTCTTCGTCTGCATCCGGGCGTTGTTCAGGAAGATCTTCGAGGTTCCGAAGCCGAGCAGGAAGCGCCCCGGCCCGGCGGCCTCCTGGACGACGCGGGCGTCCATCGCCGCCTGCACCGGATGGCGCGTGAACGGGGAGATGATTCCCCACCCGACAGCGATCCGCTCGGTGCGCTCGGCGATCAGGGCGGAAACGACGGTCGAGGAGCGCGCCTCCATCCCGTGCTTGCGCCACCACGGATAGGCCTCGGCGAGCCAGATGGTGTCCATGCCGACGCGATCCATGACCTGCGCCGACTCGAGCATCTCCTCGAGCGGCTCCATCGTCAGCTGCATGACGCCGATGCGGAACGGCTGGCCCATGGCGTCGAGGCCCGCGGAAGCTACGCGGAGTGCGTCGGCCCCTTCGGGTCGTCCTTATAGGCCTCCGGCGAGCCCGGGTGGATGCCCTCCTCAGCGGCACTCGCTCCCGTCTCCGGCTTCGCGGAGGCGTCTTCGCCCTTGGCCGCCACGCGGGCGTCGAGCGCGTTCAGCACCTGCTCGACCTGCTGGTTGACGATCGGCTGGACGACACGCTGGCCCATGCTCGCCACCTGGCCGAGGATGCGGACGTCGGCCTGCCAGCGCATTTCGGTCCCGCCGCCGTCCTCGGAGAGGTCGAACTGCGTCTCCATGCTCATGATCGCTCCCACGCCCTTGCCCTTCGCGTTCAAGCTCGCGTGCTCGGGCGGCCGCGACTCGGTCTCCTCGAAGTCGATGCTCATCTTCATGCTGCCGAGACCGAGCGGCACCTTCACCTTCGCCTTCCAGTGGGTGTCGTCGACGATCTCGAAGCTCTCCACGCCGGGCATCAGCCCCGCCATCTCGGCCGGGTCGTTGAGAACCTCCCAGACCCGCTCCCTCGACGCCTCGTAGCGCCGCGTCCCTTCGACCTTCATTGCCCCGAGACCTCGACGCCGGCGCGGCTCGCGGCCGGATCCTGGATCAGCTCCCAGACGCGATGGTACGGGTTGTGGCTCTCGGTGACGATCGGATTGCCGAGCGGGCGAAGCGCGTCCTGCAGCGCGGCGCAGACGCAGTGGATGCCGGCGCCCCCGCCCTCGCCCATGCCCTTCGTCCCGAGGGAGCTGAACGGCGAGGGCGACTCGATGAAGCCGGTCTTCAGCGGCGGCATGTCGAGCGCGTGCGGGACGTGGTAGTCGTAGAAGTTGCTCGTCAGGAGCATCCCGTCCTCGTCGTACGGGAACGTCTCGAAGGTCGCCGCGCCGAGCGCGTGGGCGGTGGCGCCGTGCACCTGGCCCTCGACGATCTGCGGGTGGATGCGCGTCCCGCAGTCGTCCACGGCCGCGTAGTCCACGATCTCGTAGACGCCGGTCTCGCGGTCGACCTCGACCACGCACGCGTGGATCTGCGTCGCGTACGTGAGCGTCAGGTTCCCGAACTTCGTCTCGGTGTCCGGCACCTGGAACGGCGGCTTGTAGACGTAGCGGCAGTTGAGCGTTACGTCGTCGAGGTCCGGCGGGAGCCCGGCGTTGTTCACGTTGATGATCGCGCCGCAGGCCATGAACGGAAGCGCCGCCTCCGGCATGTCCTTGCGCTTGGCCATCCCCTCCTCGAGCACGATGTCGTCCGCGCCGTCGGCGCCGAGGATCACGGCGGCGAGGCGGCGGATCTGCTGCGCGAGCTCGAGCGTCGCGCCCTTCACCGCCTCGAGCCCGGTGACCGCGAACTGGCTGGCGTACGTGCCCGAGAAGCCGGCGTGCGAGTTCCAGTAGCTGTCGTGCCCCGCCCGGACGTGGACGTCATCGGGCGTCACGCCGAGGATGTCCGCGACGACCTGCGACGAGGTGGTCTCGTGGCTCTGGCCCTGCGGCGTCGTGCCGAGCGTGACCACGATTTCCCCGAAGATGTCGAGCCGCACGGAGGCGACCTCGTTGTTGCCCGAGAACTGGAGCTCCGGGTTGAGGAGCTGGGACTGGCCGAAGTTGTTCGTGCCCGAGTCGAGCGTCGAGCCGATCCCGAGCCCGAGCAGCTTCCCGCGGGACTCGGCGTCCTTGCGGCGCTCCTCGATCGAGGAATAGCCGACGAGGTCGAGTGCGATGTCGAGGCACCTCGCGTAGTCGCCCGAGTCGTAGACGCAGCCGTTGGGCGTCTCGTAGGGCATCTCCTCGGTCTTGATGTAGTTGCGCTTGCGCACCTCCACCGGGTCGAGGTCGAGCTCGTGGGCGACGACGTCGATCACGCGCTCGGTGAACCAGAGCTGCTGCATGCGCGAGTAGCCGCGGTTCGGCGCCGTCGGCGACTTGTTCGTGCACGTCTGCGTGAAGTCGACCCGCACGTGGCGCCAGCGGTAGCAACCCGGCGTCACCTGCGCCCAGATGATGCAGCCGAGCGGCTCGTAGCGCGGGAAGGCGCCGGCGTCGTCGAACGCTTTGACCTTGTAGCCGAGCATCGTCCCGTCGGCCTTCACCGGCACCTCGATATCGAGGAACGTCCGCTCGTTGCCGTGGGTGTTCGCCGTGTGCTGGTCGGTACGCCACTCCGTCCATTGCACCGGCCGCCTGAGCTTGCGCGCGAGCAGGCAGAGGGCGACGAAGTACGGGTGGAGCGTGATCTTGTTGCCGAAGCCGCCGCCGATGTCCTGCGTGACGATGCGGAGCTTGTCGGTGCCGACGCGCAGCGCCGGCGCCATCCAGACGATCCCGATCCCCGGCATCTGATGGTTGCAGTGCAACGTCCATTGCGCCGTGCCGCGGTCGTACTCGACGAGGGCACCGGCGCACTCGAGCGGCGTCGAGGAGAAGCGGTGGAAGTAGAGGCGGTCGATCTTGACGACGTGGTCGGCCTCGGCCAGCGCCTCGTCGAAGTCGCCCCACTCGAAGTTCCCGGACCAGACGACGTTCGACCCGGCCTCGTCGTGGAGGATCGGCGCGCCGGGCTCGGCGGCCGTAACCGCGTCGAGGACGGGCTCGAGCGGCTCGTACTCGACCTCGACCAGCTCGGCCGCGTCGCGCGCGAGCTCGCGCGTCTCGGCGACGACGGCCGCCACCGGCTCGCCCGCGAAGCGGACCTTGCCGACCGCGAGGGCGTAATCGCGAATCTCGCTCCCCGGAGCCGTCGACATTTCGAAGAACGGATCCGTCTGCGCCGCCACTTCCTCGCCGATCAAGGTGCCGTAGACACCCTCGATCGCCTCGGCCGCGGAGACGTCGATGGAGACGATCCCGGCGTGCGCGTACGGCGAGCGGACGAAGTGGACGTAGCCCATGCCGTGACGCTTGACGTCGTCGAAGAAGACGCCCTCGCCCTGGACGAGGCGCTTGTCCTCCTTGCGCGGGATGCTCGTGCCGGCGAAGCCTTTCTGCGGAGCCTCGACCTGGTCGGGGGCAACGGTCGTCACGCCGGCACCTCCCCGCGCGCAGCAGCGTCGATCGCCTCAACGATGTTCACGTAGCCGGTGCAGCGGCAGATGTTGCCCTGGATCGCCCGGCGAATCTCGTTCTCGGTCGGCTCCGAGTTGTTGTCGAGCAGGTGCTTCGCGCTCATCAGCATCCCCGGCGTGCAATAGCCGCACTGGAGCGCGTGGTGGGCCGAGAAGGAGCGCTGAAGCGGGTGCAGCTCGTCCCCCGCCGCCAGCGACTCGACGGTCTCGATCGACGAGCCGTCGGCCTGGACTGCGAGCAGCATGCAGGACTTCACCGCCAGCCCGTCGACGATCACCGTGCACGCCCCGCAGTTGCCCGTGTCGCAGCCGATGTGCGTCCCGGTCAGGTCGAGCTCGTCCCGGATGAAGTGGACGAGAAGACGCCGGGCGTCGATCTCGCGCTCGTAGGAGGCGCCGTTGACCGTGACGGTGACTCGCTTGCTCGTGACGGGTTCCACCTAGCTCCCTTCCTTCGCATCGGCGACCGCGCGCGCGGCAACGACCGCCGCCAGGTGGCGCCGGTAGTCG
>DAITAN010000365.1:0-2768 GCA_036824235.1 Gaiellaceae bacterium
GAGTTAAGACGTGTCCTCTTCCGCTCTATTTCCCTGACCGCCTCCGCGGCGACGGCCCCGGGGGCCGCTCCACCCGCGACTCTCTCCTGCGCGGTGTGGAGCAGGCGCGCGCACTCCTGCGACGTTCCGAGGACGACCGGGCCGGCGCCGAGAATGCCGGCGGCGACCGCGCCCTGGAGGGACTCCGGGTCGGCGGCGAGCGTCATCCGCGCCGCGACGTTCGTGGGCATCATCCCGTGCTCGGCGATGGCCACGAGCAGCAGGTCAAGGAAGAAGCGCTGCTCCTCGGTCGCCTTCTCGCCGGTGAGCAGGAGGTGGAAGTACTCCGTGAACGTGACCTCGCCCATGAGCTCGGTCGCGAGGTCCCGCCCGCGTACCTCTACGCGGTCCGGATAGGCCTGGCTGATGCGGCTGACGGGGTCGCCGGGCTTGCCGATCTGCATGCCCGGCAGTCTCACATTTCAGTGGAGGGTTACGCGGTGACGCGGTAGCGCAGATGCGTGCGAGACTCTGCCCGCGTGACGGTCGACGACACCAAGGGCCCCGGCACCGTCGGCCAGGCGCTCGTGTTTGTGTACGGGTTCTTCGCCGTCGCGGCGAGCGCCCGCTCCCTCTTCCAGCTTGCCACGCGCTTCGGCGAGGCGCCGTTCGCCATCCTCCTTTCCGTGGCTGCGGCGGCCGTGTACATCGTCGCCTTCACGATGCTGCGCCGGCGGGACGTACGGGCGTGGCGGATCGCCGTGGCGTGTGTGAGCTTCGAGCTGGCCGGCGTGCTCGTCGTCGGGACGCTCAGCTTCGTCGAGCCGGACTGGTTCCCGCTACCGACGGTCTGGTCGTACTTCGGGATCGGGTACGGCTTCCTGCCGCTCCTCCTTCCCATAGTCGGGCTCGTATGGCTCCAGCGGCCGACGACGCGGGCGGCGTACGCTCGCTAGTCCCTCAGCGCGGGGGCGATCTCCCGTGCGAAGCGCTCCAGCTGCTCCACCGGGCTCTCCGTCGGCCAGAAGACGAACGTGTCGAAGCCGAGCTCGGTTGCGAACCCGCTCAGCGTCTCGACCCAGTGATCGGGCGGGCCCTCGATCAGCTCGCCGATGGGACCGTCTGTGATTCGCCCGTTGACGTTGAGGACCCGGCGGATCTTCGACGGGTCGCGCCCGGCGGCGGTGGCGGCCTCGTCGATCCGGCGCTGCATGTCGGGCACGAGGTCGGGCGTCGCCCACGAGAGGGACGGCACCCACCCGTCCGCGAGCCGCCCGGTGAGGGCGAGCGCCTTCGGCTTTCCGATGCCGAGCCAGATGCCAATCGGGTGCACCGGCGGCGGGCCCGGGTGAAGACCCTTGACGGAGTAGTGCTCGCCCGCGAAGGAGATCGAGCGCTCGCCGCTCCAGAAAAGCCGGATGATCTCGATCGCTTCCTCGAGAGACTTCAGCGCCTCGCCGCCCGAGCGGACCGGCCCGCCCATCGCGCGGATCGGATCCCAGAACGCGCCCGCTCCGAGGCCGAGCTCGAAGCGCCCGCCGGACAGCACGTCGAGGGACGCCGCCTGCTTCGCGATCATCGCGGGGCCGCGCAGCGGCAGGTTGGCGACGTCCGGGAAGAAGCGCACGCGCTCGGTCCGGGCGAGCAGGTCGGCGATGAGCGCCCACGTCTCGAGGTAGCGCCACTGGTACGGGTGGTCCTGGATGCCGATCAGGTCGAGGCCCAGCTCGTCCGCGATCGCAGCCTGCTCCCGCGCCACGCCCAGGTCGTCGCTCGTCGGAATGACGAAGACGCCGAACTCGAGCGGCCGGCCGTAGCGGGAGACCACGACCCGTAGCTTCCATGATTCGGCCCGGGCGGCGCGGGGAACGCGGAGGGAAACCGCGAAGCCTGGGAGGAAGCGCGATGAAGGTCACGATCGTCGGTGCAGGAAACATGGGGCGCGCCATCGGCACGCGCGCGATCACCGGAGGCCATGAGGTCGAGATCGTCGACCACGATCCCTCGGACGCGGGCGCCCTCGCCCAGGAGCTCGGCGGCTCGGCCTCAGCCCTCGATCCAGGCAAGCCGTTCGGCGGCGAGGTCGTCGTCTTCGCGGTCTACTACCCGGCCATCAAGGACGCCGTCGGGCAGTATGCCGACGAGATCGCCGGCAAGGTCGTCGTCGACATCACGAATCCGGTCGACACGGAGACGTGGGACCGGCTGGCCACGGTGCCGGGAAGCTCGTCCGCCGAGGAGGTCGCGGAGCTCGTCCCCGACGGCACGTCCGTCGTGAAGGCTTTCAACACCTCGTTCGCACCGACCCTGGTCGCCGGGGAAGTCGACGGTCAACCGCTCGACATCTTCATCGCGGGCGACGACGAAGGCGCCAAGCAGAAGGTCTCGCAGCTCGTGTCCGACGGAGGGCTACGGCCGCTCGACGTGGGGCCGCTCGCCCGCGCCCAGCAGCTCGAGCACCTCGGCTTCCTTCACATCTCCATCCAGCAGCCGCTCGGTTTCGGGTTCGCGAGCGCGTTCAAGCTGCTCTCGTAGCCGCGAGGCGGCCGTCGTGGAGCTCCACGACGGCGTCGGCGACGTCGAGGAGCAGCGGGTCGTGCGTCGCGACGAGCGCCGAGACGCGCTCGTTCGCTACGAGCTCGCGGACGAGCTCCATGATCGTGACGGCGTTCCCGGAGTCGAGCTGCGCCGTGGGCTCGTCCGCGATCAGGAGCCTCGGCCGGTTCGCCAGCGCCCGGCAGATCGCGACGCGCTGCTGCTCGCCGCCCGAGAGCTCGTAGGGCCGGTGC
>DAITAN010000366.1:0-2759 GCA_036824235.1 Gaiellaceae bacterium
ACAAGCGCCGCGACGTGTTCGCCGCGGCCGCCAAGCTCGCGCTCGAGATCCGCGGCATCGCCGCGCGGACGGGCGATGGGGCCGTCTGCACGATGGGCAGCTGCGTGACGAAGCCGGGCATCGTCACCTCGGTCGTCGAGACGGCGACCGTGCTCCTCGACCAGCGTCATCTCGACGGGGAGAAGCTCGCTGCGATGCTCGCCGAGGCGAAGGATGCGAGCGAGTGCTTTGCCGGGGAGGAGGACGTCGAGGTCGAGTGGGAGCGCATCTGGCGGATCGACCCGATCCTTTTCGACGAGGCGCTGATCGGGCTCGCCGACGAGGCGGTCACCGAGGTCTCCGGCACGTCGCACCGCCTTCCGAGCGGCCCGCTGCACGATGCCGCCGAGGTCGCCCGCGCCGGCGTGCCGACGGTGATGCTCTTCGTCCAGAGCCTCCGCGGCCTCTCGCACACGAAGCTCGAGGACACGCAACCCGAGCACCTGGAGCTCTCGGTGCAGGCCCTCGACCGCCTCGCCGCGAAGACGATCGACCGTCTGGCGGCGAGCTAGGCCGAGACCGCCGCGACTGCCGCGACGGCGCGGTCGACGTCCTCCTCGGAGTTGGCGATGCTCGGGCCGAACCTCAGGTAGCGCGTCGCGTACGGCGTCACGCTCGCGACGACGCCGTATTCCTCCCGCAGCCGCTGGACGGTCGACTCCCCCGGCTCGTCACAGCAGACCAGCCCGGCCGAGAGCTGCTCGTCGAGCGGCGTCCTCACCGTCGTCCCTGGGATCTCGAGCAGGCCCTCCTTGAGCTGGGTCGCGAGCGAGCGCGTCCGCTCGGCGGCCCGCTCGCGCCCGACCTCCTGGCGGAACGAGAAGGCAGCCGCCAGCGCCCAGCGGTGCTCGAACGCGTGGTAGCCGCCGGGCGAGAACGCCAAGGCCGTCGTTGGCGGGCTCGGGTCACGCTCCATGATCCAGGCCGCGAAGCTCTCGCTGTCCATGAAGGACGGGATCGTCGGGCTCACCTCTGCCCAGGCCTCCGAGCGGCCCCAGACGATGCCCGTTCCGCGTGGTCCGAAGAGCCACTTGTGGCAGCCCGAGACGAGGAAGTCGCAGCCCAGATCGGGAAGCTGCTCGGGCTCCACGCCGAAGCCGTGCACGGCGTCGACGCAGAGGAGTGTCTTACCCTTGCCGAGCTCGGCGTCCCGGTCGGCGAGAGCATCCGCGATCGCGCGGATCGGCAGCTTCACACCGGTGCTCGAGTGCACCCAGGTGACCGCCACCGCCTTCGTCTGCGGCGTCACAGCGTCCACGAGCGCCCCGACGACGCCGTCCACCGACACGGCCGCTGGATCGTCGTAGAGCCGCACTCGTCTCACTGCCGCGTTGGTCGCCCTCGCGCGGAGGCGCAGAGCCTCGTGAGTCGAGTAGAAGTCGTGCTCCGTCGTCAGGATCTCCTCGCCGGGCTCCAACTCGAGCGTCGCGTACAGGAGAGCGAGGCCCATCGTCGTCGAGCCCGTGAGCGCAATCTCCTCCGGCGGGACACCGAGGTAGCCCGCAGCCGCCTGGAGCACCTCGATCTCGAGTCGCTCCTCCTCGTCCTGGATGTAGGCGGCGGTGTCCTCGTCCAGGCGACGCCGGTGCTCCTCGATGGCCTCGCGCACGGGGCGCGGGTGCGCCGCCAGCAGAAACGAGGACAGCTGCGCGCGCTCCCGGTCGAGCGCGAAGCTCTGACGGACACCGGCCCAGGTGTCGAGGCCCGCGGCCGCGCCGGCCGTACGCGCCTCCTCGTCCGACCTGCAGCCGGCCGCCGCCAGCGCACCGGCTCCGACGAGCAGGCCGGTGCGGACGAGGAAGTCTCTGCGATCGAGCGTCACGGGAGCCCTGCCCGCTACGACGCTCGCGTGCGGCCTCGTGTTAGGGGACGCGCGGCGGAACCGTCATGTGGTGGCCGACGCCGTGCGGATCGCCCGTCGGGCCCTCCTTGCTCACGTGGATGGCGACGCGTCCGTTGGCCTTCTCGATCCGGCGCACGACCCAGGGACGGCCGTCCACCCCCGAGCGGCCCAGCTCGGCGCCGACCTCGGGGATCTCGCCCTCATGGATGCCCCGCCAGAGCTCGCGGCCCTGCGAGTCCTCGCGGATCCAGACGACCGGCGCGTCGATGCCGGCGTCCGGAGACGCCGCTCCGCCCGCCTCCCAAACCGCCTGGGGGTCGAAGCTCGGCTGCTCCGCGGCGGTGATCTCGCGCAACGCGAGCCGAAGCTCGTCGGGTGTCGGGTTGCCCCAGTACCAGAACCCGCACCAGATGCGGTGGATGCGGAACTGCGAGTCCAGTACGAACGTGTACGGGAGGAACGGGCGGTGTGTCTCGTCGGTGAGCTCGAGGATGTCGAGGTCCTGCGCGACCGCACGATCGACGTCGGAGAGGAAGGGGAAGTCGGCGCCGAGCCCCGCGCGCAGGGCGCCGTTCACGTACGGCTCGTCGGCCGTGACGACGGCAAGCCGGCCGTACTCGCGCTGCACCTCGTCCTGGAGGAACACGAGGTTGCGAAGCCGCACCTGCTCCTTCGGACACCACCAGCCGCGGACGAAACCGAGCACGAGCGGGTGGGCGCCCGCGATCTCGCTGAGCGCGAGCTCCTTGCCCGTCGTCTCCGGCAGACGGAGATCGGGGAACGTGCTGCCGATGGTGAGGTCGGCTCTCATCGTCGCCTCCTTCGAATCTGGTGTCCGATCCAGCGCGGGCCCCCGCGTCGCGCCCCACGCACGGCC
>DAITAN010000367.1:0-2752 GCA_036824235.1 Gaiellaceae bacterium
CGATTCGCCGGCGCGCTGGTCGTAGCCGATCACGATGGCTGTCGCGGGCTGGCCTGCCGCCGGGGCCGCGTCGAGGTCCTTGGCCGCCGCGACGACTTCCGGCGAGTGCGCGCGGACGGCGGCGACGCTGTAGTCGAAGTAGAGCTTCGCCCCGCCGGCGAGCGCACCCGCGGCGACGAGGACGAGCACGATCAGCCAGACGACGAACTTGGCGAGAACCTTGAGCGGATTGCGCCGCACGCGGTAGTTCGACCGCGGCGTCGGGCCCGGCGGAAGCACGGGCGGAGCCGCGACTCGGAGCGGAGGCTCGGGAGGCGCGGCGGGCTCGGGCGAGAACGGAGGCTCGGGGCCGGTGACGCTGCCGTTTCCGTTGGCCGAGCCCCTGGTGCCTTTCTTCAGGGTCGTCCGCATCTATGAAAAGTCGCCCTTGGGCGACCGGCTGAGGATAGCGAAGGTCACGGTCGTCGGGTCCACCTTCTACAAACCGCGGACGGTCTCCTCCGCAATCCACTGCGCCACGGCGAGCAGGCTGTCGGTTCCCTCGTAGATCCTGCGCTGCTCGTCGGCGCCCGTTCCGCGCTCGAGCACGCCCTCGACCGCCGCGAGATCCTCGGCGCAGCCGAGCCGTTTCGCGGCCGGCTCGCAGCGCTCGACCAGGATGCGGACGGCCTCCCGCGCCGGGCGCTCCGTGTCGTTCTCGAGGTCGATGAGCGTCGCGTCGAGCCCGTCGCGGGCGGCGCGCCACTTGTTCTCGTCGATCAGCGTGAACGGCTGCACCTCCAGCGGGTCGCCGCTCGCGTGCCGGTCGGCCACCATCGCGACGAGGCTCTGCGTCAGCGCGACGAGGCCGCGAACGGAGTCGAGCCGCGTCTGGGCGTCGGCGATGCGCACCTCGAGCGTCCCCAGCTTCGGGTGCGGCCGCACGTCCCACCAGATGAAGGTCGCGTCCTGGAAGGCGTTCGTCGCCATCCCGCGCTCGACCATCCGCTCGAACTCGGCCCACGAGGAGAACGAGGGCGGCAGCCCGGAGCGTGGGAACATGTCGAAGATCTTCACGCGGGTGGAGGCGAGGCCGGTCGGTCGCGCTTGCCAGAACGGCGAGTTGGCCGAGAGCGCGAGCAGCTCGGGCAGGAACGTCCGCACGCCGTTCGAGCAGGCGATGGCAGTCTCGGGCGAGTCGAGCCCCACATGCACGTGCAGGCCGAAGATCAGCTCGCGCTCGGCCACCCAGCGGATGTCCTCCGCGAGCTCCTGGTAGCGCGGCCGGTCGGTGACCTCCTGGTGCTCGTAACGCGAGAAGGGATGCGTTCCGGCGGAGGCGATGAGCGCGTCGCGCTCGGCGGCGGCTTCGCGGAGCCGCCCGCGCAGGCCGCGCAGATCCTCCATCGCCTCGTCGACCGAGCTTGCGACGTTCGTGGCCACCTCGACCACGGACTGCAGAAGCTCGTGCTTCACCCGGCCCTCGTGCTCCTCCTCGTCCTCGACCTCGGACAGGATCTCGTCCACGCGCGAGACGAGCTCGTAGCTCTCACGGCCGACGAGCTGGAACTCTTCCTCCACGCCCAGGCTGAAGGGGCGGCCCCTGCCGAAGTGGTGCTCCACGGAGCGGCCCTGTACCCGGCTAGCCCGGATCGTAAGCGAGGTTGGGCGAGAGCCAGCGCTCCATCTCGCGGAGCGGCATGCCCTTCCGCTCGGCGTAGTCCTCGACCTGGTCCCGGCCCAGGCGCCCGATGGCGAAGTAGCGCGACGCCGGATGGTGCAGGTAGAGGCCGCTGACGGCCGCGCCCGGGACCATCGCGAAGGTCTCCGTGAGCTCGATGCCGGCCTCGGCGGCGCCGAGGAGCTCGAACAGCTTCCCCTTCTCCGAGTGGTCGGGGCAGGCCGGATAGCCGAACGCAGGCCGGATGCCGCGGAAGCGCTCGGCGATCAGGTCCTCGGCCGAGAGAGGCGGGCCGGTCTCGTACCACTCGCGCCGCGTGCGCTCGTGCAGCAGCTCTGCGAACGCCTCGGCGAGCCTGTCGGCGAGCGCCTTGACCATGATCGAGCGGTAGGGGTCGTTCTCGGCCTCGAAGCGCACGGAGAGCTCGTCGCCGCCGTGAATCGCGACCGCGAAGGCGCCGAGGCGGTCGTCCTCAGGCGAGACGTAGTCCGCCAGCGAGCGATTCGGCCGCCCGTCCTTGTGGTCGGCCTGCTGGCGGAGCATGCAGAAGCGCATCCCGTCCTCGAGGACGATGTCGTCACCCTCCGCGCGGGCGCGCCAGAAACCGTGGACGCCGCGAGGCGTGAGGAGCTCACCCGCGATGATCTCGTCGAGCATCTCGTTCGCGTGCTCGAAAAGCTCGGTCGCCGCCGCGCCCTTCTTCGGGTCGTCGAGCAGCTTGGGGAACTTCCCCTTCAGCTCCCAGGCGTGGAAGAAGAACTGCCAGTCGATGTACGAGCGAAGCGTCGCGACGTCGACGTCGACCGTCTGCGTGCCGAGGAAGCCCGGCTCGGGCGGCGCCTCGAACCCCACCTGCTCGCGGTTCTTGCGGGCGGCGCTGATCGGCAGGAGGGGCTTACGCTCCTTCTCGCCATGCAGGGTGCGCAGGCGCTCCTGCTCCTCGCGGTTCTCGCCGTCGAGCCGTGTCCGGCGGTCCGGCTCGAGCAGGTCGGCGACGATCCCCACGACGCGCGAGGCGTCAAGGACGTGCAGAGTCGGCTGGCTGTACGCCGGCGCGATCCTCACCGCCGTGTGCTGGCGCGAGGTCATCGC
>DAITAN010000368.1:0-2751 GCA_036824235.1 Gaiellaceae bacterium
AAGCCCGGGCCGACGCGGCTGCCGGCGTCGAGCGTGACGAAGCGCTCCGCGGCGGCGGCGGAGATGCCCTCGTTGCGGCCCCGGCCCGGCGGGGCGCCCGGCGCCTGCACGATCCGCAGAGCAGGGAACCGCTCCGCCTCTGCGCGCAGAAGCGCGGGTGTGCCGTCGGTCGAGCCCGCGTCGACGACGACGATCTCCCCCACCGGCGGCTCCTGGGCCGCGAGGTCGCCGAGGAGCTCAGGGAGGCTCTCCTCCTCGTCCAGGACGGGGACGACGACGGCGAGGTCAGCCATTCACGGCGGCCTCGATCGCGGCCTCCATCTCGTCGATCCTGCGCTCCCAGGAGTACGGGCGGACGCGCTCGACGCGCAGGCGCCGCGACTCGGCCGAGTCGTCTCCGACGAAGCGGACGGCCTCGGCGAACGTCTCGGGGCTGCTCGCGAAGGTCACGGCGTCGGCGAAGCCCTCGGCAGCGCGCATCGGCGTCGAGACGACCGGCCGTCCGGCGGCCAGGTACTCGACGAGCTTCACCGGGACGAGCGTGTCCGTGAACTCGTTCTGGCGGTAAGGCACGAGAGCGACCCGCCCGCGGGCGAGAAGGCGCGGAAGATCGTGGTGGTCGAAGCGGCCGGTGAGGACGACGTTGCGGTGGCCGCCGAGGGCCTCCTCGGCCTCGGGCCCGGCGGGGCCCGCGAGCAGGAACGTCCAGTCGGGGAGCTTCTCCGCCACCTCGGCCGCGAGCTGCTCGTCGAAGCGGAAGCCCATCTCGCCCGTGAAGACCGCCGTTCGCTCCTGGCCCGGCACCGCGGCCACGGGCTCGAGCTCCTCCAGATCCACGGCCGCCGTCGCCAGGTGCACGTTCGGATGGCGCACGGCGAGCGCGGCGCGGATCGGCTCGGACCAGGCGAAGACGACGTCCGCACGGGCGAGCAGACGCTCCTCCGCCTCGGCGAAGAGCTCCCTCAGCCGGTCGGTCATCCCGGGGCCGGAAGCGTGGTCGTCGACCGCCTCATAGACGACGACGCGCCAGGGGCTGCCGACCGCCAGCGGCACGATCTCGGGGGTGGGGAAGCGGATCCAGAGCACGGCCTCGGCCGGGTCGTGGACGTGCTTGCGGAGCTGGCGTGCGAGCCAGCGCCCGTTGACCGCGCCGGCCCCGGGGGCACGGCGCGGCGGCAGGAGCTTCGGCGAGACGACCTCGAAGGGCGCCTCCCGGACGGGGCCCTTCGCCCGCTTGAGCGCTCGCAGCGCATGCCGGGGCCGCGGGTTGCGGATGCCGAGCCGCTCGACGTAGGAGACGCGCCAGCCGCGCGCGGCGAAGCGGCTCATCTTCTCCTCGGCCTCCGTGTTGTGGAAGCCGAAGGGGAAGTCCGAGTAGAAGAGGAGGTCGCCTCTCACGCCGCGGAGGAAGCCGCGCGCTGGTCGATGCGCTGGAGCGCCGCGCCGACGCCCAGGATCGTCCAGGCGAGCATGGAGGTCTTCGGATCGACGAAGGTCACGTCGAAGAGGTTCGAGACGAGCAAGGCGATCCCCGCCCCCATGAGCCCGAGCCCGAAGCCGCTGATGCGCTCGTCGGCGGAGCGGCGGAGGGCGAGCATCATGCGCCCCGCGGCGAGGATGAGGAGGAAGAGCGCGGCGATCCCGACGAGCCCCTGCTCGGCCAGCGTGTTCAGGTACAGGTTGTGCGCGGTCTCCGGCGGGGCAAGCCCGGTGCCGGGGAGGAAGCTCCGCCCGGTCTGCTCGAGGTCGACGTAGGCGACGTCGAAGCTGTTGAGCCCAACGCCGAGCACCGGGTTCTCCTCGAACATGGAGAGCGCCGCGTCCCAGAAGTCGAGACGCGTGGCGATCTCCGGCCGGTCGAGGCGGCCGACGTCGGCGACGCGGTCGTGCCAGGCGGCCGGCGCAAGGAGAAGGACGAGCACAGCGGCCGCCGCGAGCGCGGGCCAGGCCCGCTTGCTGCGCGCGAGGACCACGATCAGCGCTACAAGCGCGACCAGCACGCCGCGCGAGTAGGTGACGATGGCGGCGGGCAGCGCGAGGAAGGGTAAGAGCACGCAGCCGGCCCTGGCGATCCTGCTCTCGAAGACGCGGTAGAGCCCGACGCTGAGCGGGACGAAGAGGACGACGAAGCCGGCGAGCTGGTTCGGGTGCGGGAAGAACGACGAGACGCGGTACTCGACGGCGCCGGTCGAGCTGACAAACCCGACGCGCGAGAGGTCGCCCGTCGCGTACTGCCAGAGCGCGTGAGCGCTCACGATCAGCCCGACGATGAGCAGCGCGCCGAAGATCGGCTTGAGCGAGCGCCAGTCGTCGAGGAAGAGGGCGATCAGCAGGTAGATGAACACCGACCCGGCCAGCAGGAGGAACTTCGCCGCCGCCGCTTCGCCGTTCTGGGCGAAAGGCACGGCCGCGAGGGCTGCCCCGAGGAAGGCCATGGCGCCGACGAAGAGCGGCGGCGCGACGAGCCGCTGCCCCCCGACGACCGAGCGGACCGCCTGGATCGCGACTAGCACCATCGCCCAGGCCACGAGCGCGATGCGGAGCCTGGCGTTTCCCGGCTCGGCAATGGGCGCGTTCTCCGCGAAAGGCGTCAGGATGATGAGGAGCGCCAAGCCGTACTCGAGGCGCCAGAGCCCGAGCGCGACCGCAACGAGCCCGGCGGCCGCGATCGGAAGGACGGTCGGGTCGTCGAGCCGGTACGAGCCGAGCGCGTAGACCGCGCCGGCCGCAGCGGCGGCCGCGGCGGCGCCC
>DAITAN010000369.1:0-2744 GCA_036824235.1 Gaiellaceae bacterium
GCGGGAGACGGGCGAGCACGGGCGACATGCTCGATGAGCTCGGCGTCCTCCGGCGGCACCGGCAGCGTCTCGACGTCCGGGCAGTCCTCGGGCGTGTAGTGCTGGTTCACGGGAAACCCGTCCGTGAGAACCCCGGGACGCACCCGGTCGTGGTGGTCGCGCTTGGCGCGCCGCGCGTCGAGCGGGGCGAGGACCAGGTCGCAGTGGTAGAGCGGCAGGTCGACGAGCCGCCGCTCGCCGAGCACCTCGATGGGCTGGTGCAGGAGCCCGGGGAAGCGCCAGATGCCTGGCACGTTGCGGACGAGGCGCAGCTGGTAGTCGCGGGCCCAGGGGAGGCTCGAGATGTAGCTCCGGCCGTCCGGGTAGACCCACCGCCGGTGGAACCCCACTTGCGTCGGGTGGCGCTCCTCCAGCAAAGGCTGCAGGCCATCCAGGAACGCTCGGCTCGGAACCTCGTCGTCCTCGAGCCAGAGGATCCAGTCGCCGCTGCACTGCGCGAGGAGCCACTCGAGCCGCTGGTTCAGCTGCGCCGGCTCGACGAGGAAGCGCCGGTCGGCCAGCGCGGCCGCCGCCTCGAGCGTCTCCTGGTCGCCGGTTCGGTCCAAGGCAAGGACGATCTCATCGACCAAGGGACGTAGGAGAGTCAGAACCGAGGTGACCCGTCCCGCCGGCTTCCTCGCCATCATGCCGAGCGAGAGAGTCGTAGCTGCCATCGTTCGCGACGCGACTCTACGCTTACCAACCATTGGCAGCAAGACTCCCGACCGAGAAGGCCGTCGCGCTCGTAGGTTGCGGGCGTTGGGGCGCCGGCGTCCTGCGCGATCTTCGGGCGCTTGGCTGCGAGGTCCCGGTCGTGGCCCGGAGCGAGGAGAGTCGCGCGCGGGCGCTCGCGGGAGGCGCCAGGGACGTCGTCTCCGACCTCGGCCGGCTCCCTGCCGTAGACGGCGTCGTCGTCGCGACAACCACCATCGCGCATGCCGAGGTGGTCGAGGAGGCGCTCGGCCTCGGCGTGCCGGTCTTCGTCGAGAAGCCGCTCACGGCCGACGTCGCCGCCGCGGAGCGTCTCGTCGCGCTCGGCTTGGGCCGCGTCTTCGTGATGGACAAGTGGCGCTACCACCCTGGCATCGAGCTCCTGGCCGAGATCGCCCGCACGCAGGAGCTCGGGCCGGTCGTCGGGCTTCGCACGACGAGGGTTAGCTGGGGGCACTCCTTCCCGGACGTGGACACCGTCTGGATCCACGCCCCGCACGACCTGGCGATCGGGCTCGAGATCCTGGGCTCGGTGCCGCCCGTTCGCTCGGCCGTGGGCGAATTCGTCGGCCCGCAGCTCAGCGGCGTCGTCGCGCTCCTGGGCGACGAGCCGTGGCAGGTCATGGAGATCTCGGCGACGTCGCACGAGCGCCGGCGCGAGATCCGGCTGCTCTGCCGGGACGGCACGGCCTGGCTCGGCGACGGCTACGCCGACCACGTCGGCGTCGCGCGTGCGGATGACGTGGGGGAGGAGCCCGAGCGGCGCCCGATCTCGACCGAGTTGCCTCTCCTGCGCGAGCTGCGCGCCTTCGTCGAGCACCTGGACGGCGGACCCGGTCCGCGTTCCTCCGTCGAGGAGGGCGCCGAGGTCGTGCGGCGCGTCGCGGAGCTCAGGGCCCTGGCCGGGGCGACGGAGTGACGCTCGAGATCGTTCAGTGGGGGTGCGGGAGCTGGGGCGTGAACGTGCTCCGCGATCTCGTCGGTCTGGGCGCGAGCGTCACCGTGGTCGTTCGGGGGGAGGAGAGCGAACGCCGTGCCCGGGATGGCGGTGCCGCAAGGGTCGTCCGCTCGGTCGATGAGGTCGAGCGCGCCGACGGCGTGGTCGTCGTCACGCCGTCCTGGCACCACGCGGAGGCCATCCGCGCGTCGGCTCGGCTCGGCTGCCCGATCTTCTGCGAGAAAGCGCTCGTCACCGACCCTTCCGTCGAGGGAGAGCTGATGGAGCTTTGCGGCGATCGCCTCTTCGTCATGCACAAGTGGCGCTGGCATCCGGGTATCGAGGCTCTCGGCGAGCTGGGGCGCGAGGGAGTCCTCGGCGAGGTGCGCGGCGTTCGCTCGACGCGGCTCGGGTGGGGGCCGTTCCACGAAGGAGTCGACGGCGTGGACACGCTTGCGCCCCACGATTTGTCGATCGTGATCGCCGTGCTCGGGCTGCTGCCGCCTGTCGTGGTGGCGAGCGGGACGCGTTCTCCCGTCGGCGTCGGCTGGTGCGAGTTCTCCGCGCTTCTCGCCGGCCCGGATGGGCCGCGCGCAGCGGTCGAGTGTTCCACGGTGAGCGCGACGCGGCTCAGGCGAACCGAGGTGACCGGCACTCTGGGGTCGGCCGTCCTTCCCGACACGGAGTCGCCCGCGGTCGAGCTGCTGCTCCACGGCGGCGACTTCGAGGCGGAGCCCCAGCGCCACGAGATCCCGCTGGCCCGCGAGTGGCCGCTCCTGCGCGAGCTCCGGGACTTCGTCGAGCACTGCGCCGGCGGGCCGCCTCCGCGGGCGGGCGCGGCCGAAGGCTTCGAGGTCGTACGGAGAATCGCCGAGCTGCGCGCGGCGCTGGAGGCCTAAACGAGCTCCTTGTAGAGCGCGAGCGTCGCGCGTGCGGTATCGGCCCAGCTGAAGTCCTTCGCGCGCGCGAAGCCCGCCTCGCGCAGACGTCCCCGCTCGCCGAGTGCCTGCTCAATGCCCTCCGCGAGCGCGGCCAGCCCGCTGTCGAGGACCTCGCA
>DAITAN010000370.1:0-2742 GCA_036824235.1 Gaiellaceae bacterium
GTAGGCGTTGCCGGTCTCGGGATAGAGCTCCTTCACGAGCTCGTACGCGAGCGGGTCGGAGCTCTCGACCAGGGTGATCGCGCGGGCGAGCGCGCGACGGTCTCCTCCACGGACGCCGTCGGCGAGCGTCTCGAGGGTCCAGCGCGTCGGCACTAGCTGTTCGCAGCCGGCGCGGCCACGCGGCGCATCGCGCTCGCGAAGAGCTCGTTCTCCTCGCGGGAGCCGACCGTGATCCGGATCGCGCCGGGCGCGCCGAACGGCCCCAGCGGGCGGACGATGACGCCCTCGCGCAGCAGGGCGTCGAACACGGGCCGGGCGTCGTCGGCGACCTCCGCGTAGACGAAGTTCGCCACCGGCGGCGAGGCGATCGTGAGCCCGAGGTCGGCGCAGAGCTCCACCAGGTGCGCGCGGGACTCGCCGGTCACGCGGCGGCGGCGCTCGAGCTCGTCTGCGTCGTCCAGGCTCGCTGCGGCCGCATCCTGAGCCTGCTGTGTGATGTCGAAGGCGTTGCGCACCTTCTTGATCGCGTCGACGACCTCCTTCTGGCCGATCCCGTAGCCGATGCGGAGCCCGGCGAGCCCGTAGATCTTCGAGAACGTGCGCAGGACGAGCACGCGGCGGCCGGCCTTGAAGTGCTCCTCGATCCCGTCCGGGTAGTCCGCCTCCTGCAGGTACTCGAAGTAGGCCTCGTCCAGCACCGTGAGCACGTGGTCGGGGACGCGCGCGAAGTAGGCGTTCACGTCGTCGCGGCCGATCATCGTCCCGGTCGGGTTGTTGGGGTTGCAGAGGTAGACGATCTTCGTCCGCTCGGTGATGGCCGCGAGCATCCGCTCGACGTCGTAGCGGTGATCGGTGAGCGGGACGCGGACGGGCGCGGCGCCCATCTTGATCGCAGACAGGGGGTAGCTGGCGAACGACGGCCACCCGAAGGCGACCTCGTCGCCGGGGTCGAGCGTCGCCAGCGAGAGGTAGGCGATGATCGCGTCGGCGCCCGCGGCCACGGCGACGTTGGGCGGCTCGACGCCGTGCCGCTCGGCGAGGCGCATGACGAGTCGGTACGCGCCCCCGTCCGGGTACCGGTTCAGGTCCGGGAGCCCGCGCTCCAGCGCGGCGAGCGCGGCCGGGAACGGCCCGAACTGCCCCTCGTTGGAGGCGAGCTTGACCACGCGGTCGAGCCCGAGCTCGCGCTGGACCTCCTCGACCGGCTTGCCCGGCTCGTAGGGGATGAGATCCGCGATCGCGGGTCTGAACAGGTCGCCGGGCACCCGGAAACCTTAACCTGTGGTTCGTGGACGAGATCGGCCTCTTCCCACTCAACCTCGTGCTGGTGCCGGGCGAGCAGGCACCGCTGCACATCTTCGAGCCGCGCTACCGCGAGCTGATCGGAGAGTGCCTCGACTTCGGGCGGGACTTCGGCCTCGTGCTGGAGGACGACGAGGGATTGCGCGAGGTCGGGATCCGCTGCAACGTGATCGAGGTGATCGATCGCTTCCCGGACGGGCGCCTCAACGTCGTTGTCGAGGCCACGGAGCGCTTCCAGCTCCTCGAGGTCACCGACGGCCGCACCTACCGCACCGCGGAGGTCGAGACGCTGCCCGACGAGCCCGACACGCCCCTCGAGGACGAGGTGGAGGAGGTCCTGGCCGCGTACGCCCGCGTCGTCGCGGCCGCAGAGGCCGAGCTGGACGACCTCGACCTCGACGCGGACTCGGTCGCGTACCAGATCGCCGCCCGCATCGACTTCGGCACCGAGGTCAAGCAGGGCCTGCTCGAGCTCCGCTCCGAGCGTGAGCGCGTCATCAAGCTCGCGCCGATGCTGAACCAGGCCGCCGAGGCGGTCGAGCGCGAGCGCGAGATCAGGACGCGGGCCGGCGGCAACGGCCGCGTCGAGCCGCTCTAGCGCGCTCTACGCAGGCCGGCGGACGCCGTGGACCGGCCGTCCGGCTGCTTCCCACGCGTAGTAGGACGCACTCGGTCCGAAGGAACGCTCGTACGGGACGATGCGCGGGTTGCGGCCCACCTCCATCGCCCGCTGGGCGTGCCAGAGGAGGTTGGTGTCGTCGCGCTCGGACCAGACGAGGATCAGGTGCACGGCGGTCATGAACTCGGCCACGAACGTACAGCCGGCGGCCGGGCACGGAAACGGGTCGGTGCGGACGCAGAACCAGCCGGCGTGGTCGTCGTCGGTGTCGTCCGTCCACAGCTCCTGCTCCTCCTCGAGCTCCTGCTCCTGAAAGAGAAGCGCTCCGCGCCTGGGCTCGAGCGGCTCTGTCATCAGACCTGCTTCGCCATCAGGATCGCGTCCACGAAGCCGCTGCCGCGCCGGTAGTGCCGCCGCCGGTAGCCCTCGCGCTCGTACCCGAGCTGCTCGTAGAGCGCGATCGCCGCGTGGTTGTACGGAAAGACGTGCAGCTCGAGCTTGGCGACGCCCACCTCGCGTGCCCAGGTCTCGGCGGCCTCCATGAGCGCGCGGCCGATGCCCTGCCGGCGGTGCTGGTACGCGACCATGAGCCCGAGGTCGGCGATGTGCTCGCTCGCGGGGTGCGGGTCGCGCGCGAGGGAGATGCGCCCAACGATGCCGTCGTCGGCTTCGGCGACGAAGACCGCCGCGTGCGGGTGGCGGCGTACGGTGCGGAGGTAGCGGCGCTCCTCGGAGGGGCTCCGCCACTCGCCGTCGGTGATGAGCCAGCCTTCCTCCTCGGCCCCGACGGCACGCGCGAGCTCGACGAGCGCGGCGGCGTC
>DAITAN010000042.1:0-11518 GCA_036824235.1 Gaiellaceae bacterium
GGCGACGTCGCCGCCGTTGCGGATCCCGCCGGCGACGACGAGGTCGATCTCGTCGGCGAGCCCAACGTCCTCGAGCGCACGCCGTGCCTCGGGGATCGCGGCCATTAGCGGGATGCCCGTCTCCTCGGTGGCGAGGTGCGGGCCCGCGCCGGTGCCGCCTTCGGCTCCGTCGAGATAGATGATGTCCGGCCCGCACTTGGCGGCCATACGCACGTCGTCGTAGACGCGCGCAGCGCCGAGCTTGAGCTGGATGGGGATCTGGTAGTCGGTCGCCTCGCGGATCTCCTGGATCTTCAGCGAGAGATCGTCGGGGCCGAGCCAGTCCGGGTGGCGCGCCGGCGAGCGCTGGTCGATCCCAGGCGGCAGCGAGCGCATCTCGGCCACCTGCTCGGTGACCTTCTGGCCCATGAGGTGGCCGCCGAGCCCGACCTTGCAGCCCTGCCCGATGAAGAACTCGCAGGCGTCCGCGAGCATCAGGTGGTGCGGGTTGAACCCGTACCGGCTCTGGATGCACTGGTAGTACCACTTCGTCGAGAGGTCGCGCTCGGGCGGGATCATGCCGCCCTCTCCCGAGCACGTCGCCGTGCCGGCCATGGACGCGCCCTTGGCCAGAGCCATCTTCGCCTCGAGCGAGAGCGCCCCGAAGCTCATGCCCGTGATGTAGACCGGGATGTCGAGCTCGATCGGCTTCTTGGCGAAGCGCGCGCCGAGGACGGTCTTCGTCACGCACTTCTCGCGGTAGCCCTCGATCACGAACCGGGTCAGCGTGCCCGGCATGAACATGAGCTCGTCCCAGTGCGGGATCTTCTTGAACATCGAGAAGCCCCGCATGCGGTAGCGGCCGAGCTCGGCCTTCATGTGGATGTCGTCGATGACCTCCGGCGTGAAGATCCGGCTCCGCCCGAGGACGGTGCGATCGCGGTCGTCGTCCGGCATCACAACACCAGCTTTCGCTCGGAGGGCTCGAGGTTGTCGTAGTTGTAGAGCTTCTTGCCGCAGACGAACTTCTGGAGCTCGGGCGGGTCGCCCAGCCCGTAGATCCGGAACTTGCGCTCGATGAACTCGGTGTCGGAGTCGTCCCACTCGCCCGGGACGCAGTCGATGCCGAGCGACTTCACGGTGCCGCCGACGTAGATCGTCCCGTCGTACATCGAGTCGCCGAGACCCGGGCCGACATTCCCGCAGATCACCTGGCGGCCGCGCTGCATCATGAAGCCGGTCATCGTCCCGGCGTCGCCAAGGGTGATGATCGTCCCGCCCTTCTGGTCGATGCCGGTGCGCGCGCCGACCTGGCCCTTGATGACGAGGTCGCCGCCGCGCATCGCGGCGCCGGTGAGCGAGCCGGCGTTGTGGTCGACGATGACGACGCCGGACATCATGTTCTCGCAGGAAGACCAGCCCACGCGGCCCGTGATGTGGATCTCGGGACCGTCGATCAGGCCGCACCCGAAATAGCCGAGGCTCCCGCCGAACGTGATCCGGCAGCGGGTGAGGATGCCGACGCCGATCGAGTGCTTCGAGCCGGGATTGAGGACGACGACGTCGTCGATCCCCTCTTCGTAGAGCAGCCGGCGCAGCTCGAGGTTGATCTGGCGCGTGGTGAGGTCCTTCGCGTCGAAGGTGGCCTTCCCGTGCTCGATCTCCGCGGTGCCGGGCGCGTCGGCGAAGGGTTCTGCGAGCCCCCGTGCGTCGTACGTGATTCGCGACTCGCCTACCGCTGCCACACCATCACCTCGCCCTCGTAGGGGTCGTACGTGTCGACCTCGTGGTCGACGACCGCGCGGATGGCGATCTCCTCGGAGGCGAGCACGACGATGCCGTCCGACTCGTACAGCACGAGCGGCTTTGCGGCCATCTCGTCCTTGCACACGCCAAGGGCGTCAGCCGTCACGGCGATGTAGGTGAAGACGCCGTCGAGCTCCTCGAGGGAGTCGTTCATCGCACCCTCGAGGCTCGCGCCCTCGCTCATCTTCTCGGCGAGGTAGACGGCGATGATCTCCGAGTCGCACTCGGACTGGAACCTATGGCCGCTGCGCTCGAGGCGGCGCTTCCACTGGAAGTAGTTCGTCAGCTGGCCGTTGTGCACGACGGCGACGTCCGTGAAGGGATACGCCCAGTAGGGGTGCGCGCCCGAGATGTCCACGTCGGACTCGGTGGCCATGCGGACGTGGCCGATCGCGTGCGTGCCGTTGAAGTCCTTGAGGTCGTACTGCTCGGCGACCTCCTCGGCGTCCCCGAGGTCCTTGATGATCTCGAGGGAGTGCCCGAGCGAGAGCACCTCGCAGTCCGGGATGTCCTCGATGCGGTCGGCGAGCTCCTTCAGGTTCCCGTTCGGGAAGGTGAAGGCGACGCGGTAGGCGTACTCGGTCTCTTCGTCGACGTCGTGGATGTCCGCGCCCATGCCCTTGAGGCGGCGGATGACCTGGTCCTGGTGGCGGTCGAGGCGGTCGGAGAACTCGAAGTCACGCGGCGTGTTCGAGTCCGCCAGTGTGTAGCGCATGACCATATGGTCGTCGTGCGGCCGGTAGAGCGCGTAGCCCGTCGAGTCGGGCCCCCGATGCTTCATGGACTGGAGCATCCGGGTCATGTCGCTCCCCACCTCGTGGGTGCCGTCCCGGTAGATAATCCCTGCAATTCCGCACATTGCCCGCTCTCTTTCTACGGAAGCACGTCGAGGTACTCGGTGACGTCCCAATCGCTGACGTGGGCGCAGTGACGCTCCCATTCGTCCCGCTTGTAGTGCATGAACACACGGTACATATCGCCGGGCAGCGCGGACCTGATCACGTCGTCGTCCTCGAGTGCATCGAGCGCATGTCCGAAGGTCATCGGGATCTTGTTGACCTGCTTGCCTGCCTCCATCGCCTCGTAGATGTTGCGCTCCTCGGGCTCGCCCGGATCGAGCTTCCGGTCGATGCCGTCGCGCATGGCGGCGATGAGCGCGGCCAGTGAGAGGTAGGGGTTCACGGCCGAGTCGACCGAGCGGTACTCGAAGCGGCCGGGCGCGGAGACGCGCAGCGCGGTCGTGCGGTTCTGGTAGCCCCAGTCGGCGAAGACCGGCGCCCAGAAGCCCGTGTCCCAGAGGCGGCGGTACGAGTTCACGGTCGACGCGGTCACCGCTGTGAGCGCGCCCAGGTGCTCGAGGATCCCGCCGATCGCGTAGAGGCCGATCTGGCTCGGCTTCTGCCTATCGTCGGTATCCGGGTCGAAGGCGTTCTCGTCGCCCCGCCAGAGCGAGATGTTGTGATGGCACCCGTTCGCGGAGACACCCACGAAGGGCTTCGGCATGAAGCACGGGAAAGCGTCGAGCTCGCGGCCGACCTGCTTGCAGACCTGCCGGAACGTCGAGAGGTTGTCGGCGGTCTGCTCGGCCCGGTCGAAGCCGAAGTTCAGCTCGATCTGGCCCGGGGCGTCCTCGTGATCGCCCTGGATCATGTCGAGACCGAGCCTCTGCCCGTACTCGATCACCTTGTGGATGATCGGCTGGAGCTCCGAGAACTGATCGATGTGGTAGCAGTAGGGCTTCGTCTTGCCCTCGACCGAGGGCGCGCCCTTCTCGTCCAGCTTGAGCCACATCATCTCCGGCTCGGTGCCCGCGCGGAGGTGCAGACCGGTCTCCTCCTCGAAGGTCGCCTGGATCAGCTTGAGGTTCGCGCGGCAGTCCGAGGTGAGGAACGCGCCGGGATCCTCGCGCTCCTCACGGTTGCGGAAGCACGTCACCCAGACGCGCGCGACCTGCGGATCCCACGGGAGCGGCATGAACGTCTCCGGCTCGGGGACGCCGACGAGCTCCGCGGCCTCCGGGCCGTACCCGATGTAGTTCCCGTGCCGATCGGTGAAGAGATTGGCGGTCGCGCCGTAGACGAGCTGAAAGCCCTTCGCGGCGATCGTCTCCCAGTGCGGCGACGGGACGCCCTTGCCCATGATGCGGCCGGTGACGGAGGGAAACTGGTAGTAGACGTACGTGATCCCCAGGTCGTCGATCTTCTTGCGGACCTGGGCGATCTTCTCGTCACGGCCGTCGGCGCTGACGAAGGCTTCGAGATCGGTCGGCACGAGCTTTGTCCTCCTCTCGGCAAAGGCGGCGCCAGGCCGCCTGTTCGGGAGGCGCAATACTAGTGCCCTCGGCGATGCGGCTCAGCGGGTGCGGGGCAGCTCGGAGGCGCGGGCACCCTCCCTTTAATCCCCGCGCGCGTGGGGCCGGCCGCTGTCCTCCCTCCGGTCCCCAGGCTATTGGCGAACTTCGCTCCCATGGGTGACGCACCGCGGCGAATGTCGCACGGGTCGTGACCGAAGTGACACAACTCATTCGCCGAAGGCCCGTCTAGACTCGCCCGCGTGAACGTCCTCATCGTCGGCTCGGGCGGTCGTGAGCACGCGCTGGCGTGGAAGATCGCCCAGAGCGCGACGCTCGGCGAGCTCCACGCCGCCCCCGGCAACCCCGGAATCGCCGGGCTCGGCACGTGCCACCCGCTGCGACCCGACGACTCGGAGGCCCTGCTCGGGCTCTGCCACCAGCTCGGCATCGACCTCGTCGTCGTCGGGCCGGAGGCGCCGCTCGTCGCCGGGGTCGCAGACGACCTCCGCCATGCCGGGATCGCCGTCTTCGGCCCGAGCGCAGCCGCCGCGCAGATCGAAGGCTCCAAGTCATTCGCGAAGGACGTGATGCAGGCCGCAGGCGTGGCCACGGCAGGCGAGCTCGCGACTCCGCGTGCCCCGTGTGTCGTCAAGGCCGACGGCCTGGCAGCCGGGAAGGGCGTCTTCGTCTGCCGGACGCAGGACGAGGTCGACGCCGCGCTGCCGAAGGCGGAGGCCCTTGGCGGCCGACTCGTCGTCGAGGAGCTGCTCGAGGGCGAGGAGGTCTCGCTCTTCGCGCTGTGCGCCGGAGAGGAGGCCCTCCCGCTCGCGCCCGCGCAGGACTTCAAACGGCTCCGCGACGGCGACAAGGGGCCCAACACGGGCGGCATGGGCAGCTACTCGCCCGTGCCTGCCGTCGGCGCGGAGCTCGCGACCGAGCTCGTGGACGCCGTCCACCGGCCGGTACTTGCGGAGCTGGTCCGGCGCGGCGCGCCCTTCCAGGGCCTGCTCTACGCCGGCCTCATGCTCACCGACGACGGCCTGCGGGTGCTCGAGTTCAACTGCCGCTTCGGCGACCCGGAGACGCAGGCGATCCTGCCGCGCCTCGAAGGCGATCTCCTCGTTGCGCTCGCATCGGCTGCCTCCGGCTCGGTAGCCGGGGTCGAGCTGTCGGCGGGAAACGACGCGGCCGTGACCGTCGTCCTCGCAGCGCGTGGCTACCCCGACGCGCCCGAGACCGGCACCCCGCTCGCAGGTCTCGACGGCGCGGCGGAGGAAGGCGCGCTCGTCTTCCAGGCGGGCACTGCGCTGCGCGGAGGAGAGCTCGTGAGCGCCGGCGGCAGGGTCCTCGACGTCACCGCCCTAGGGGAGTCGGTCGCCGATGCGCGGGAGCGGGCCTACCGCGCGGTCGACCGGATCGAATTCCCCGGCGTGCAGTACCGTCACGACATCGCCCTCCGAGCCGTCCACGCGAATGCCTGACAACCCTTCCGGCGGCCCGCTCGTCGGGATCCTCATCGGGTCCGAGTCCGACCGCGAGGCGATCGGCGCGGCCGGCAAGGAGCTCGACGAGCGTGGAATCCCGTGGGAGCTGAACGTGCTGTCGGCGCATCGAAACCCCGACGGCGTCGCTGAGTACTCGAAGATCGCAGCGTCGCGGGGCATCCGCGTCCTCATCGCCGGCGCCGGCATGGCGGCCGCGCTCCCGGGCGTCGTCGCCGCCTATTCGGACCTGCCCGTGATCGGGGTCCCACTGACCTCCTCGAAGAGCGTCATGGGCGGGCTCGACGCGATCCTCTCGATCGTCCAGATGCCCCCGGGCGTGCCCGTCGCCTGCGTCTCCGTAAACGGCGGGCGTAACGCCGCCGTCCTCGCAGCACGCATCCTGGCGCTCGGCGACGGCTAGCTCCGCAGACCACGGGGCAAGCCTGCGCGCTCTCTAGACTTGCCTCTGTGATCGCCCGCTACTCCCGTCCGGACATGAAGCGCGTCTGGTCGGAGGAAAGCAGGCTTGCGCGCTTGCTCGAGGTCGAGCTCGCCGCGCTCGAGGGATGGGCCGAGATCGGCGCAGTCCCTGCCGAGGCCGCGGCCGAGGTGCGCGAGCGGGCCGTTCCTCCGACGCCCGAGCGCGTGGCCGAGATCGAGGAACGGACGCAGCACGACCTCGCAGCGTTCGTCGATGCGGTCGCCGAGGACCTCGGGCCGGTCGGACGCTGGCTCCACTACGGGCTGACGTCCTCCGACGTGCTCGACACGGCGACCGCGCTGCAGGTGCGCGAGGCAGGAGCGCTGCTCCTGGACGGCATCGACCGGTCGCTCGCGGCAGTGATCGCCCGGGCCGAGGAGCACCGCGAGACCGTCATGGCAGGCCGAACGCACGGCATCCATGCCGAGGCGATCACCTTCGGCGCCAAACTCGCCGGCTGGGCCTTCGAGCTCGAGCGGGACCGCGAGCGGCTCGAGCGGGCGCTCGAGGGCATGCGCGTCGGCAAGCTCGCCGGCGCGGTGGGGACGTACGGCGGCGGCGATCCGGAGGTCGAGCGGATCGCCTGCGAGCGCCTCGGGCTCGTGCCCGAGCCTGTCGCCACGCAGATCGTCCCGCGGGACCGTCACGCCGACCTCCTCTCCGTGCTCGCGCTGTGTGCGTCGTCGCTCGACCGCTTCGCGACCGAGATCCGGCACCTCGCCCGCACCGAGCTGGGCGAGGCCCAGGAGCCGTTCCGCAGTGGGCAGAAGGGCTCGTCGGCGATGCCGCACAAGCGCAACCCGGTCGTTGCGGAACGGATCTGCGGCCTCGCGCGAATCGTGCGGGCGGCGTCGGCCGTCGGCCTGGAGAACGTCGCGCTCTGGCACGAGCGAGACATCACGCACTCGAGCGCGGAGCGCGTCGTCCTTCCCGATGCCTTCCTCGCGCTCGACTACATGCTCGACCGCTTCGCGTGGCTCGTCGAGGGCCTCGTCGTCGACGCGGCGCGCATGCACCGGAACCTCGACGCCTCGCACGGCCTGATCTTCAGCCAACGCGTGCTGCTGGCGCTCGTCGCATCCGGGCTGTCCCGGGACGAGGCGTACCGGCTCGTCCAGCGCAACGCCCTTGCTGCCTGGGAGGAAGAGCGCGACTTCCGTGAGCTGCTTGCTGCAGACTCCGAGGTCGGCGCCGCCCTCGACGCGGAGGCGCTGGCCGAGGCGTTCGACCTCGCCGACGCCCTGCGGCACGTCGACGTCCTGTTCGAGCGCCTCGCGGCGCTCTCCGAGAGAATCGCCGAGCGAAAGGAGGAGGCTGTCCATGCCTGAGGCCGTCCACGTCGGGAGCGGAAAGGTCCGTGAGCTCTTCGAGCTGGACGACGAGCGCCTGCTGCTCGTCGCCACCGACCGCATTTCGACCTTCGACGTCATCCTGCCCACCGAGATTCCCGACAAGGGGCGCGTCCTCACCGGGCTTTCCGGCTTCTGGTTCGCCCGGACGCGGGACATCGTCCCGAACCACCTGCTCGCCCTCCGCGAGGACGGCCGGTCGACCGAGGCGCGCAAGCTCTCGATGCTGCCGATCGAGTGCGTCGTCCGCGGATATCTGGCCGGCTCGGGCTGGAAGGACTACGGCGCGACCGGCGAGGTCTGCGGCCATCGTCTTCCCGAGGGACTGCGCGAGTCCGACCGGCTGCCGGAGCCGATCTTCACGCCCGCGACCAAGGCCCAGGAGGGCCACGACGAGAACATCGACCGCGAGCGCGCGGCCGAGCTCGTGGGAGCAGACCTCTTCGCCCAGGTCGAGCGCATCTCGCTCGACCTGTACCGCTTTGCGGCGGACTACGCCCTGGAGCGCGGCATCGTCATCGCCGACACGAAGTTCGAGCTCGGTGTCGGCCCCGACGGGGTGCTGACGCTCGGAGACGAGGCGCTGACGCCGGACTCGTCCCGCTTCTGGCCGGCAGACGAGTACGAGCCTGGACGGGGCCAGCCCTCGTTCGACAAGCAGTACGTGCGCGACTACTGCGAGTCGCTCGGCTGGGACAAGTCTCCGCCTGGCCCGGAGCTTCCGGGCGAGGTCGTGGCGGGCACCCGGGCCCGCTACGTCGAGGCCTTCGAGCAGCTGACCGGTATCCGCTTCGACGACTACCTGGACGACCCGGGGACGGTGCTCCGGTGAAAGCGACGGTGCTCGTCCGACCGAAGGGAGGCATCCTCGACCCTCAGGGCGAGGCCGTCGAGCGCTCGCTCCGCCAGCTCGGATTCGAGGTCGGCGAGGCGCGCGTCGGCCGTGTGATCGACCTCGAGGTCGACGCGCCGAGCGTGGAAGAGGCCCGCAGCCAGCTCGAGCGGATGTGCGAGAACCTACTCGCGAACCCGCTGATCGAGAGCTATGAGATCGAGCTCGAGGAGCGCGGGGCGTGACCGAACGCCGGCCGCGTGTCGCCGTCCTCGTCTTCCCCGGCTCGAACGACGATCGCGACGCCGCCTGGGCGCTTTCGGCCGTCGGTGCCGACCCGCAGCTCGTCTGGCACGCAGACTCCGAGCTGCCCCGCGTCGACGGAGTCGTGCTCCCCGGCGGGTTCTCGTACGGCGACTACCTCCGCTGCGGCGCCATCGCGCGCTTCGCGCCGGTCATGGAGGCGGTCGCCGACTTCGCCGCCGGCGGAGGGCCGGTGCTCGGGATCTGCAACGGCTTCCAGATCCTCTGCGAGGCCGGCCTACTCCCGGGCGTCCTGCGGCCGAACGAGTCGCTCTCGTTCGTTTGCCGGGATGTGCCGGTCGTCGTGGAGCGAACGGACACACCGTTCACCGCACGGTGCGAGCTCGGTCAGACTCTGACGATCCCGGTCAAGCACGGCGAAGGCTGCTACCACCCGCCCGACGATCTCCCGGAGGAGCAGATCGCCCTCCGCTACGCGGCCGGAGAGAACCCGAACGGCTCGGAGCGCGACATCGCCGGGGCTCTCAACGCCGACGGGAACGTGATGGGGCTCATGCCTCACCCCGAGCATGCCGTCGATCCGCTGCTCGGCTCCGGCGACGGTGGACTGATCCTCGCCTCGCTCGTGGACGCCGCGCGTGAGCGGTCGTACTCCCGCGCGTCCTAGTTCACGGCGCGTCGATATTCAGTTGGGTTGAGCCCTACCGGGGCACGAGGCCGAGCGCGTCCGCCAGCCGCGGTCGCACCTCGAGCTCCGTCCGCAGACGCTCGAGGTCGCGTGCCCGCAGGGTGACGGGGCCGCGCCGAACGGTGCCGCCGGTGGAGTAGGCAAACCGGACCAGCGCGCCTCCTTTCTCGTCCTCCAGCAACTGGACGATGGTTTCGAAGCGACGATCCCCGGCGCGCTGTGCGACCCGGAGCTCCTCCTCGACCGTCGCCTTTCCCCATGGGGTTGCCGCCTTCGTGCTCATGGGTCGACCGTATCGCCGCAAAGCGCACGGATGTGTGACGGGATGTGACGAAACCCGCACGAGCCCGTGACGAAAGACCTCTTCCGCTCGAGTCGCGGACGTGTCAGGATGCTCCGGTCAATTCGTTCCGGTGCCGGGCAGCTCTCCCCACGGGTGGTTTCGGATCGAAATGCTGGGCAAAGCGACAGCCGTACCGCTCAGGGGGAGAGCGACGTGTGCGCGGGACGCATCAAATCGGGAACGAAAGGGGGACCAGGCATGCCGAAGCGCATTCGCTCGAGGAGCGCGGTGCTCGTTTGCTTCACGCTCGTGCTCGCTGCGGCAGTCCTAACCGCCCCGCTGTACGGCAGCGGCGGCAGCTCCTCGTCCAGGAACCACGTCAAGGTGCAGCTCAAGAACGCAAACGGCGCCGATGTGGGCTTCGTCAAGCTGACGAAGCAGGGCGACACGGTCATCGTCCGCGGTGAGGTCGAAGGCTTCACGGCGGGCTTCCACGGCTTCCACGTGCACTCGGTCGGCCAGTGTGTCGCGCCGTTCACGTCTGCCGGCGGTCACTACAACCCGGGCGGCATGGGCCACGGCTCGCACGCCGGCGACATGCCGAGTCTGCTCGTGCTGGACGACGGGTCGGCCGAGGCGCAGTTCGCCACCGACAACTTCGCGATCGCAGACCTCTTCGACGCGGACGGCTCGGCGATCATCGTGCACGCCGCACCCGACAACTTCGCCAACATCCCGACGCGGTACCAGTCGACGACCGAGGGTGTCTTCGGCCCCGACTCGGTAACGCTTTCAACCGGCGACGCAGGCGGCCGCGTGGCCTGCGGCGTCGTCGAGTAACGGACGCTCAATCTCGGCGGGAGGTGCGCTCGCGCCTCCCGCCGACACCCCCTGAGTTGAGTTCCCGCGCAACAGACGCCGAGGACTCCTGTGCTAGAACCGCCCGGCGATGTCGCAGACGGTCAGCCTCGAGGAAGCGCGGCGCATCGCCGTCAAGGCCCAGCTCCTCGACGGCTCGGCGCGCAGCGTTCTCGACACGGTCCGCCGACTGGGCTTCCTCCAGCTCGATCCCGTCGCGACCGTGGCGACACCGCAACTCCTCGTCCTCTGGAGCCGCCTCGGCGCCTACGACGTCGACGAGCTCGATCGGCTCCTCTGGAGGGAGCGCAAGCTCTTCGAATGGGCGGCCTTCATCTGGCCGATCGAGGACCTGCCGCTCATCCGCGCGCGAATGCGCGCCATCGCGCGCGGGCAGTCCACGTCGCAGCGCCGAAGCCGCGAGTGGCTTACGGCCAACGCCGGCTTTCGGCGCTACGTCCTGCGAGAGCTCGAGCGCCGCGGCCCGTTGCTCTCGCGGGAGATCGAGGACCGTTCGGCCGTCAGCCGCGAATGGGACGGCTGGACGGGCAGCCGCAACGTAACGGAGATGCTGGACATCCTGCACGGACGGGGAGCGGTCGCGATCGTCGGGCGGCGAAGCGGCCAGCGCCTGTGGGATCTGGCCGAGCGGTGGTATCCCGAGACGGAGACCGTGCCGATCCGCGAGGCCGGCGAGCTGCTGGCCGAGAAGCGGTTCCGGTCGCTCGGCGTCCGGTTCGAGAACCGGCAGTGGCATGCTCACCCCGATGCGCGGGACGGCGCCGTGCCGGACCGGGTCACGCTCCTGTCGCCATTCGACCGCCTCGTCCACGACCGCGACCGGGCGGAGGCGCTCTTCGACTTCCGGTATCGCCTCGAGATGTACGTCCCTCGCGCGAACCGGGAGTATGGCTATTACGTTCTCCCGCTCCTGGTCGGCGATCGGCTCGTCGGCCGTGTGGAGCCCCGGTTCGACCGCAAGACCCGGACGCTCGAGGTACTCGGCGCCTGGGGCGACACCTCGAGGCTCGACGAGGCACTCGCGAGCCTGGCCGCCTTCGTCGGCGCCGAGCAAGTGCTCCCGGTGCGAACGAGCAAGCGCTCCTCGCGCTGAGCGAGTTACTCCGTGTCCAGCAGGAGCGTGTCGAGCCCGCGCGTGAGCCCGACGCGCCCGGGCACCTTCCGCACCGCGAGCAGGGTG
>DAITAN010000371.1:0-2730 GCA_036824235.1 Gaiellaceae bacterium
GTTTTAACGCGGTCCACAGCATGCTGGGGGGAGCGATCGCCGCCGGCCGCACGGTGGCGGATGGAACGGGCGCGCTCACGAACATTCGCCGGCGCCGGCGCCTCGGCCAGCACGCCGGCCTCCTCCGGACCTTCGTCGTCTGTCTCCTCCTCAGTCTCGCGATCTCCGCGGGCGCCGGGCTCGCGGCCGGTCCGCGAGCCGCCATGGGGCCCGACAAGACGGTCTCGAGCGAGCTGTTCGTCGACGGCGTCCGCCGACCCGAGCAGACGAAGCCGGTACGGCCTCCCGCCCTGCTCGACGAAGGCCGCGGCGACGACGAGGCTCCGACCGTCGGAGACCGTTCGCCGACTCTCCGCGCCGCAGCCTGATCGTGATACCTCTGCCGCGGCTGTCCTGATGCCGAGACCGCTCAGGCTCGCCCTGGTCGTCCTCGCCACGCTCGCGCTCCTGGCGCTGGCGGCGCTCGCCGCGAGCGCCGCGCTCGACAGGCCGGCCCGGATCATGATGGTGAGCTCGGCCGTGGACGCCCCCAAAGCCGAGGTCTGGCGCGTGCTCACGGACTTCGACGACTACGACCAGTGGAACCCGGTGATCACGTCCGCGTCCGGGGAGCCCGTCGTGGGCGGCTCGCTCGACCTCGAGCTCACCCTCCCCGATCACGAACCGGAGGAGCTCGACGCCGAGGTCTTGGTCGTGCGCGAAGGCCGCAAGCTCCGATGGCAGGACCGGCTCGTCCTTCCCGGCGTACGCGACTGGGAGTACGAGTTCGTCATCCAGCCCATCGAGCCGGGCCGGGTCGTGGTCGTCCAGCTCCTGCGCTCCGAAGGGCTGCTCGCGCCCTTCACCGACGAGGAAGCGGCGCGCGAGGCGCTCGCCCTCATCGGCGAGGCGCTCGCCGAGCGGGTCGCTGCGACCGATTAGAGGTAACCGAAGCGCCTGAGCGCGGGCTCGGCTGTTTCGTTCAGCTCGTCGATCACGCGCTTCCGCCTCAGCTCCCAGCGGCCGAGCGTGTCCGGGGGACGGACCTCGGCCGAGGCCTCCTCGGCATCGCCCTCGAGTCCGAAGAAGTCGTAGATCTGCGCGACGGTCGAGGCCGGCTCCGCGCAGAGGTCCTCGAAGCGCACGCGCAGGTAGCGAGAACCGAGCTCGCGCTCGCCGTAGTCGGCGGCTGCGAGGTTCACGCGGGTCCAGACCGCGATCGACCGCGTGGGCGTCTTCGCCTTGCGCAGGTCGTCGCCCAGCACGGCGTCGCCGTGCTTGGCGAGCTGCTGCTGGTTCTCCGAGAACGCCATGTCGCGCCCGTCCCGCATGAAATGGAGGAAGCGCACGGTTGGCATGGTCTCGTTCCAGAAGCGCAGCAGGTAGATGCTGCGCGGCTCCTTCCAGCCCCAGGCGACCGCCTCCGCGGGGATGTTGCCCGCGTGATCCGCCAGCACCGAGCGCAGGTCCGTCTCCATCTCGCCGCGCATGTCCTCGGGCAGCTCTCCGGCGGCCACGTAGCGGTTGATCCAGCGGTCCGAGTAGAAGCCGAGCTCGACGGCGTCCTCGTAGGGATTCAGCTTCTCGCCGGTGTAGAGGCCGGCCCGGCGCAGGATCTTCGCCACCACGCGCGTGCCCGAGCCGCCGGTCGCTCCGACCAGGTTAGGGCCGGGCACCGCCAGCTCAGGCGGGATCACCGAGGGCTTCGTGTCGTCCATCGAGTCGTTCTCCATTCTGTCGGTATTCAGGTGAGGGCGCGGATCATGCCGGCGCCGTGTCGGTCTCCCGTCGCATCATCTTCCGGACGACGGGGAGCGCCAGCCCCCGTGCGCGTGGCTCGAGGGCGAAGAGGGTGCCTCCGGCCGCGAGCGTCGAGCACGTGCCGGCGACGATCAGCCCTACGAACGCGGGCACGCCGTCGAGGAGCCCTGTCGCCTCCAGGACGAGCACCGGGGCGATCCCGGCCGCCGCAGCCGCGAGCGGCGTCCACACCCAGCGGACGAAGCGGCGCGGGCGCAGACCCGTGATCCAGCAGACGACCGCGATGTTGACCGGGATGACGATCGCGAGGAAGAACACCGCCCGCGAGACGGCCATCCCGAACGCCTGGTCGGCGCTCGAGGAGTCCGTGAGGAGCCAGCCGACGACGATGACGGTGCCTGCGCTCAGGGCGGCCAGGCTCCAGAGCATCACCGCGCGGAGGTGTGGCCGCGCCACCGCGAAGAGCAGCGGCCCCGTGAAGAAGACGACTGCCTTGCCGATGCCGACGAGCGCGAGCAGCTTGAGCACGTCGGCCGCGGGCTCCCACTCGGGGCCCATGACGGCCATGAGGAAGTCGCTGCACGCGGCCATGACGGCCATCGCGGGGACGGTCAGGATCAGCGTCGTCCTGACGCACGAGGCGACAGCCTCCCGCAGCGCCGGCCGGTCGTTCTGCAGGCGCGAGAAGAACGGCAGCGAGACGTAGGCGATCGGCCGCATCGTGACCTCGAGGAGGTTGTCCATGAAGCGGTCGGCGAGCCGGTAGAGCCCGACGGCCACCGGCCCGAAGAAGAGCCCCATCAGGAGCGCGTCCGCCCGCCGGTTGAGGAAGCCGCCGAGATTGGCGAGGAAGACGCCGCTCGAGAAGCCGAAGAGCTCGCGCGCGTGCGGACGCGAGAAGTTGAAGCCGGGCCGCCACGAGCTCATCGACCAGAGAAGGACGAGCTGCGTCCCGGCGAACCCGAGCTGCTGGGCGACGAGCGCCCAGAC
>DAITAN010000372.1:0-2726 GCA_036824235.1 Gaiellaceae bacterium
GATTCGAACCTGCGACCCGCGGATTAGAAGTCCGCCGCTCTGTCCACTGAGCTACAGGCGCTCTCTTCGACCGCACGGTAGCACCCGCTAAACTCGTCTCTCAGGCGCGGAGGGCGTAGCTCAGTTGGTAGAGCCCCGGGTTGTGGTCCCGGTGGTCGTGGGTTCGAGTCCCATCGCCCTCCCCTCGTTCTTTCGCATGCTCGGTTTTCGGCTTGCGGCCTGCTAATCTGTGCGCGCAATCAAGATCCAGAGCGAGTCCGGTTCGCGCGCTGCGCCTTCCTTACCCGTTCGTGAGTACTTGGTGAGGGAGGTGTGTTCATAAATGGCCAGCGGAACCGTCAAGTGGTTCAACGACAGCAAGGGGTACGGTTTCATCACCCCTGACGAGGGCACGAAGGATCTCTTCGTGCACTTCAGCAACATTGCGGGCGACGGCTTCAAGAGTCTCTCCGAAGGACAGCGCGTGGAGTACGAGGCGCGCGAAGGTGAGAAGGGCCCCGAGGCGATCAACGTCGCCGCGGCGGCTTAGCAAGACCGCTCCGGCCGTGGTCGCTCGGGGCGGCCACGGCCGAAACTACGGAAGGGGGCGGGTATCGCTACCAAGGAAGAGAAGATCGAGATGGAGGGCGAAGTGGTCGAGGCTCTCCGCAACCGGATGTTCCGGATCAAGCTCGACAATGGCCACGAGACGCTCGGGTACACCGCGGGGAAGATGAGGCGCTACCGCATCAGAATCTTCCTCGGCGATCGGGTCAAGGTGGAGCTCTCGCCGTACGACCTCACGCGCGGCCGGATCGTCTACCGCTACAGGTAGGCCTGTGCGGCTTCGCCGCTAGCCGCGCTTGCGCGACTGGCGGACGGCCTCTGCGAACCGCTTGGCGACGACCGGCCCCTGGTCGCGCACCGTCTTCGCCACCGTCGGGCCGTGCTTGCGCGCCGATTGCTGCGCCGCCTGGAGGATCGCCCGGCGCTGGGCAGGGGGAATCCGCTTCCAGGCCTGGCGGGCCTTCAGGGCGACCAGCACGCTCTTCCAGGGCATCTCGGTAGGTCTACCCGCAGGCGGCCGATGCTACGCGGCCGAGAAGCGTTCGGCCACGCGGCCCCAGTCGACAGTGTTCCACCACGCGTCGAGGTAGTCGGGCCGGCGGTTCTGGTACGTGAGGTAGTAGGCGTGCTCCCAGACGTCGACGCCGAGGAGCGGCGTCTTCCCGTCCGAGATCGGGTTGTCCTGGTTGGCCGTCGAGACCACGGCGAGCGAGCCGCCGTCGAGGACGAGCCAGGCCCAGCCGGAGCCGAACTGGTTCACGCCGGCGTCCTTGAGCTTCGCCTGGAAGTCGCCGAAGGAGCCGAAGGCCTCGCCGATCGCGGCGCCCAGGTCGCCGTCGGGCTCGCCGCCGCCGTCTGGGCCCATGCTCTCCCAGAACAGCGAGTGGTTGTAGTGGCCGCCTCCGTTGTTGCGCACGGGCGTCCGCTTGTCGTCGGGAAGGCTCCCGAGGTTCGTCAGGACATCCTCGATCGGCCGGTCGGCCCAATCCGTGCCCTCCAGCGCGGCGTTGACCTTGTCCACGTACGCCTGGTGGTGCTTGTCGTGGTGGATCTGCATGGTCAGCTCGTCGATGTGCGGCTCGAGCGCGCCGTAGTCGTAGGGGAGAGGTGGGACCGAGTACGCCATGAAATCGCTCCTTGATCGGCTTCGACAGGGAGACTACCGGCCGCCGAAGCCACTTGTCCGGCTGCGCTGGACCTGATATTCAGGCGCTTGAAAGAGGTGCAGCCCGGAGACTCGGCTTCTGCGGCCCAAGCCTGAGTCTCCGGGCCAGCTCTCGCGGTATGCCAGGCATCACTCGGGATCGGGTTTCCCGAGGGCGAGATCGTCCGGGACTATATCCGGATCCACGGCGAAGTCAAGGGGGATTGTCAAGTGGATCAAAGACTCGTATCCTTGACCGGACAGTGACGAGCCAAGTTCACGTCAACACACCCGACGTCCCCGCGACGCTCGGGCAGCGTGTCCGGCAGGCCCGAGTCGCCCGCGGGCTCACACAGTCCGAGCTCGCGGACAGCCGCTTCTCGAAGCAGTACGTCAGTCAGATCGAGCGGGACCAGCTCCGGCCGACCGAGGACACGCTCCGGTGGCTCGCCGACCGGCTCGAGGTCGATCCGCAGTTCCTGGCCACGGGCGTCGACGGTCGCGAGCTCGAGCGGGTCGACAGCATCGTCGCTCGCGGCGAGGCGGCCCTTGAGGCGCGCGACTACGGAGAGGCGATCACAGTGCTCGCCGGCGTCACGGAGTCGCTCCCGGCCGAGGCCGCTTCGGACCTCGAGCTGCGGGCGCTGCTGGCCGAGTCGTGGGCGCGGATGTACATCGGCGAGATGCGCGAGGCGTTGCCGCTTCTCACCAGAGCGCGCGAGCTCGTCGAGGACTCGGTGTTCTCGGACGTCGACCGGGCGGAGGTGCTCTTCCGCATCGGATGCTGCCGGTACCGGCTTGCCTCGGTGTCGACAGCCCTCGCGCTCTTCAATGAGGCGCTCGACCTCGCGGAGCGCTCGGGGATCCCGTGCGACAGGCTTCGCTCGAGGATCTTCGGCTGGCGCTCGCGCTGCTACCGGCGACAGCGCGACTGGGAGGCGGCGCGCGAGGACGTCGAGCGGGCGCTCGAGCTCGCGGAGGCGCTCGACGACCGCCGGGCCACCGCGGACGCGTACTTCTTGGGTGCGCTCATGTC
>DAITAN010000373.1:0-2719 GCA_036824235.1 Gaiellaceae bacterium
TGTGCTGCGCTCGGTGGTGTGTGGTGGTTATGGTAGTTACGGTTTGGTGGGTTAATCGTGACCGCCCGCTTCCGTCCACGGCATCGGCGCCCGGCAGCCGTCGCGCCCGCCGGGATCGACGACCCGGTCGGGCGGGATCTCGGCGTCTTCGAGGCCAAGCTCCTCGCCGGCGTACAGGAACGGCGTGCCGCGCAGCGTGAGCAGGAGCACGAGGGCGGCACGGGCGCGGGCCTCGTCGCCCCCGAGGCGCGTGCGCATCCGCGGCTGGTCGTGGTTGGAGAACACCCAGGTCGGCCAGCGCGCGCCCAGCACGGACTCGACGTGGGCGATGCGCGACCGCCACGCGTCGGCCTCCCAGGGCACCCACAGCGACTCGAAGTCGAAGGCGAGGTTGAGCTCGTCGTCGTCGCCCAGGTAGGGCGCGATGAGCTGCGTCCCGGTGAGGTTGACCTCGCCGACCATCATCCGCTCCGGGTACTCGTCGAGCACCGAGCGGAGGCCGCGCAGGAGCGTGTGGGTGCCCGCGTAGTCGTGGGTGCCGACCACGCTCAGGTGGCCCGCCCCGAAGCGGTCCGCCGCGATGTCCGCCAGCGCCGGGTCCTTGCCGATGAGGTGCACGACGTCGGCGCGGAAGCCGTCGACGCCGCGGTCCATCCAGAAGCGCAGGACGTCGTGCATCGCCTCGACGACCTCGGGCTCGTCCCAGTTGAGGTCGGGCTGCTCGGCGAGGAAGGTATGCAGGTACCACTGCTCGGTGGCCGCGTCCCACGTCCACGCCGGCCCACCCCCGAAGGCGGCCGGCCAGTTGTTGGGCGGCACGTTCGGCTCGCCGTCGCGCCAGCGATACCACGCGCGCTTGGGAGAGTCGCGCGCGGCGCGGCTCTCCACGAACCACGGGTGGCGGTCGGAGGTGTGGTTGGGCACCCAGTCCAGCAGCACCCGCAGATCGCGCGCGTGGGCCTCGGCGACGAGCGCGTCGAAGGTCGCGAGATCGCCGAAGATCGGGTCGATGTCGCAGTAGTCGGCGACGTCGTAGCCGAAGTCGGCCATCGGCGACGGATAGATCGGCGACAGCCACAGGGCGTCGACGCCGAGCCACTGCAGGTACTCGAGCCGACCGCGCAGACCGTCGAGGTCGCCGACGCCGTCGCCGGAGGCGTCGGCGAACGAGCGCGGGTAGATCTGGTAGACGACCGCGTCCTGCCACCACATGCACCAGCGAAGGCTACGGGTAGGGTGCCCGTCCATGTCAGCGCAGATTGGACAACTCGGCGTCGTGGGCGCCGGCTTCATGGGCTCGGGAATCGCCGAGTCGGCGGCGCGCGCAGGCGTCGCGGTCACGCTCTACGAGCCCGAGGGCGGCGCGCTGCAGCATTCGCGCGAGCGCATCGAGTCCTCGGTGGCGCGCGCCGTGGAGCGCGGGCGCCTGAGCGACGGCGAGGCCGAAGCCCTCGTCAAGCGCATCGAGTGGTCGACCGAGCTCGACGCCCTGCGCGAGGCCGATCTCGTGATCGAGGCGATCGTCGAGGACGAGCACGTCAAGGCCCAGACCTTCGAGGCGCTCGACCGGATCCTGGCGCCCGGGGCGATCATCGCCTCGAACACCTCCTCGATCCCGATCGCTGGACTCGCGGCCGCGACCGGTCGCCCCGCCCGAGTACTCGGGCTGCACTTCTTCTCGCCCGTCCCCGTGATGAAGCTCGTCGAGATCGTGATCGGCCTCGACACCTCGCCCGAGACGGTGTCCCGGGCGGAGGGCTTCGCCGACCAGATCGGCAAGACGGCGATCCGCACCAAGGACCGCTCGGGCTTCGTGGTCAACTTCCTGCTCGTGCCCTACCTCATGGCCGCGGTGCGGATGTACGAGGACGGCTTCGCCAGCCGCGAGGACATCGACCAGGGGATGACGCTCGGCTGCGGCCACCCGATGGGCCCGCTCACGCTGTGCGACTTCATCGGCCTCGACGTCCTCTACAGCGTCTGCGACTCCCTCTATGAGGAGTTCAAGCGCGAGGAGTACGCGCCTCCGCCGCTCATGAAGCGGATGGTCGTCTCGGGGCACCTGGGCCGTAAGACCGGGCGCGGGTTCTACGAGTACGCCTGAGCGCCACCGGGAACGCCCCGACGACACTTCGATCGGGAGGTTCAGACATGGCGGAGCTCACCAAGCTCGAGAGCAAGCTGGCCGAGGTCCTTGGGCTGGCGCAGGCGGCGCAGGGCGCGACGGACAAGATCGCCGGGATGGTCGAGGACGACAGCATCGTCAAGACGCTGCAGCACATGCACGAGGAGGCCGTCGAGACGGAGCAGCGCTGTACCGACGTGGCCGGCGAGCTCGACGGCAAGAAGACCGCGATCCTCGAGAAGGCGCGGGAGACCAAGGGCGAGGCCACGGAGATGATGTCGACCTACCTCGGCGACGACCCCGAGGGGCTCGACGGCCTGGAGTTCCTGGTCATGGCGGAGGCCGGCGAGGTCGGCCACTGGGAGATCCTGGGCAAGCTCAACGAGCGCGCCGGGCTCGACGAGGTCGGAGAGCTCGTCGACTGGGCGGTGCCGATCCAGGAGCGTCACTTCGCGACCGCGCGCCAGTCCTCGCTCGCGCTGGCGGCCGAAGAGGACCCGAACGAGCCTGAGTAGGCCGCGGCCCGGACGATGACGACCTCCTCCTCGCGCTCGCCGGGCGCGAGGAGGCCGTCGGCCTCGAGCTGCGCCGTAC
>DAITAN010000374.1:0-2718 GCA_036824235.1 Gaiellaceae bacterium
CTGCAGGTCGTCGTCCTCGATCGCGACGTCGCCCACGTCGTCGACCACGGGCGCGACCTCGACGCCGGCGAACGACGTCTGGCGGCGGTGGGCCGCGTCGAAGGGCGACAGGCGCACGAGCCGGTGCACGCCCTTCTCGGCGCTGAAGAGCCCGTAGGCGTTCTCGCCCGCGGCCCGGAAGGTCGCGGACTTGATGCCCGCCTCCTCCCCCGGCGACGCCTCGAGCAGCTCGACCGCGAACTTCCGGCCCTCGGCCCAGCGCATCATCATCCGCAGGACCATCTCGGCCCAGTCCTGGGCGTCGGTCCCACCGGCGCCCGCGTTGACCGTGACGAGCGCGTCACCCGCGTCGTAGCGGCCCGAGAACAGCCGCTCCTCCTCGAGGTCGCCCAGGAGCTTCTCGACGACCGTCATCTGGCCGCCGACCTCGGAGGCCACCGAGTCGTCCTCCCCGGCCATCTCGGCCAGCGCCTCGAGGTCCTCGACGTCGGAGCGCAGCGCGCGCCAGCGCTCCAGGCGCCGCGTGGCCCGCGCGTGCTCGGCGGACACCTTCGCCGCCTCGTGCTGGTCGTCCCAGAACCCCGGCGCGCCCATGGCCTCCTCGAGCTCGGCCAGCCGCGCGGCGTCGGCGTGCTCGTCGAACCCCCCGCGCAGCTGCTCCCACTGGTCGAGAATGGCCTGCAGGCGCTGCGGGATCGGGAGGTCGTCGGACGGTCCGGCCATGGCGGCTGTCCAAGCTACCAGTGGGCATCCCATCGCCGCACCCGGGAACGCCTGGTCTAGCCGGCGTCAACGAGTTACGTCAAGCCCCGTGGCCTGGGTGTGACTTGATTCCTGTCGTGGCGCTATGCGCCATGACACTTCTTGAACTTCTTGCCTGAGCCGCACCAGCACGGGTCGTTGCGGCCGATCTGCTCGACCTCGGCGACCCGGCGCTGCTCCACGACCGGCAGCAGGGGCTCGGCTTCGCCGTTCTCCTGCCCGGCGGCTTCCGCGAGCGCGCTGGGCTGGGCCGTGCCGACGCCGCCCGAGTAGGACACGCGGCCGGCGCTCGTCGAGGAGCCCGACGGCGTGTAGCGCTGCTCTGGCGATTCGCCTTCGTCGCCCTCGACCTGGACCTCGACGTGGAAGATCATCCGCGTGAAGTCCGACCAGATCGTGTTCATGAGGTCGGAGAAGAGCGTGAAGGCCTCGTTCTTGTAGGCCACCAGCGGGTCGATCTGAGCGAAGCCGCGCAGGTGGATGCCCTCGCGCAGGTAGTCCATGTCGTAGAGGTGCTCGCGCCAGCGCTGGTCGATGATCTGCAGCAGCAGGTAGCGCTCCAGCGCGCGCATGAGCTCCTCACCGAGCTCCTGCTCGCGACGGTCGTAGAGCTCGATCGCGTCGGCCGAGAGGCGCTCGACGAGCTCCTCGCGCCCGAGGTTCTGCTCGCTGATCTCCTCGGCCGTGAGGCGCACCGGGTAGATGTCCCCGGCGGCGGTGAACAGGCCGCCGAGGTCCCAGTCCTCGACGTAGTCGGCAGCCGCGTACTCGTCGACGAGGCGCTCGACGACACTCCCGATCTCCTGGCGCGCCTGCTCGCCCATGTCGCGGCCCTCGAGCACGCCGTCGCGGTACTCGTAGACGATCCGGCGCTGCTCGTTCATGACGTCGTCGTACTCGAGCACGCGCTTGCGAATGAGGAAGTTCTGCTCCTCGACCTTGCGCTGGGCCTTCTCGATCTGCTTCGACAGCATCCCGGCCTCGATGGGCTCCTCGTTGCCCTCCTCGTCGACGGAGCCGAGGCGATCGAGGATCTTGTAGATCCGGTCGCCGGCGAACAGGCGGACGAGATCGTCCTCGGCGGAGAGGAAGAAGCGCGACTCGCCGGGGTCGCCCTGGCGGCCCGAGCGCCCGCGCAGCTGGTTGTCGATGCGGCGCGACTCGTGGCGCTCGGTGCCGACGATGAACAGGCCGCCGGCGTCGACGACCTTCTCGCGACCCTCTTCGACGCGCCTCTCGATCGAGGGCAGGATCTCGGCGAAGCGCTCGTCGTAGTCGGGGTCGCCGGGCCTGAGGCCGAGCTTGGCCAGCTCCAGCTGAGTGAGGTGCTCGGGGTTGCCGCCGAGCTTGATGTCGACGCCGCGGCCGGCCATGTTGGTGGCGATGGTCACCGCGCCGGGCTGCCCGGCCTCGGCGACGATCGCGCCCTCGTGCTCGGCGTACTCCGGCTTGGCGTTGAGGACCGTGTGCGGGATGCCCCGCTTCTTGAGCTGCTCGGAGAGCAGCTCGGAGACCTCGACGGAGATGGTGCCCACGAGCACCGGCTGCTCGTCGGCGTGGCGCTCCTCGATCTCGCGCACGACGGCGCTCCACTTGCCGTCCTTGGTCTTGTAGACCTGATCGTTGCGATCGTCGCGGACCATCGGCATGTTCGTCGGGATCTGGACGACGCCGAGCTTGTAGATCTTCATGAACTCGGTCGCCTCGGTGAGGGCGGTGCCGGTCATGCCCGCGAGCTTGTCGTAGAGCCGGAAGTAGTTCTGGAGGGTGATGGTGGCGAGCGTCTGGTTCTCCTCCTGGACGCGCACCCCCTCCTTGGCCTCAACCGCCTGGTGCAGGCCCTCCGACCAGCGCCGGCCCTCGAGGATGCGGCCGGTGAACTCGTCGATGATCCGCACCTCGCCGTCGATGACCGCGTAGTCGACGTCGCGCTTGTAGAGCGACTCGGCCTTCAGC
>DAITAN010000375.1:0-2718 GCA_036824235.1 Gaiellaceae bacterium
ACGGTCAGCGGGCCGAAGTCCTTGACCCGGAACTTCCAGAGGCACTCGGGCATGAGCTCCTCCCAGTAGACCTCCTCGATCTCTTCGATCTGGGTGGTCTCGAGCGCTGCCGCCCCGCCGACGATGGCGAAGTAGACCATCCCGAGCCGCTTCATCGGCTCGATCGCCTCGTCGGGGAGCCCGCCCTTGCCGCAGATGGCGCGCACGCCGTGGTCGCGGCCGAGCGGCTCGGTGAAGCGCACCATGCGCGCGCTCGTCGTGGTGCCGATGCAGACCTTCTCGTACTTGCCGTCGGCCACCTTGCGGACACCGGGCGCGGTATGGAGCAGGAAGGCGCCGTTGAGATCCATCGGAGGCGCGACGCCCTGGTCGAAGATGCGCACCTGCGTGCGGTCGCGGATGCCGATGATGTGCCCGTCGACGAGCACCTCGTCGCCGGCACGCAGCTCGCGGATGGCCTCCTCGGACGCGGGGAACTTGACGCGATGCTCGGCCATCACGATGCCTGGTCGGTAGTCGGAGTGCTCGTGGGGACGTTTGCGACCAAGCCGGGCGTCGCGATCGGCCGCGGGTCGTACTGCTCAGTACGGCCAAGGTCGAGCGGGGCGATCCGGCGCCGCGTCGCAAGCGCCATCCACGAGTGCTTGGGCTGCCGGTCAGGCATCAGGCTTCCCGGTCGTAGTCGACGACGCCGTCGGCGCTCACGTGGGCGGACGCACGGCGCGCCGCCCAGCACTGGTAGTTGACGGCCACCGGATTGAGAGTCATGTGCGTGTCGGCGTGCTCGATGTGGCACTGGAGGACGGTGACGTCGCCGCCGAGGCCCATGGGGCCGATGCCCGTCTCGTTCAGGAGGTCCTTGAGCTCGTCCTCGAGCTGGGCGACCAGCGGGTCGGGGTTGCGCGTGCCGACCGGGCGCGCGATGGCCTCCTTGGCTAGGTGCATCGCGTAGTCGGCCGAGCCGCCGATTCCGACACCCACGATCCCTGGCGGGCACGGCTTGCCGCCGGCGCCCACGATCGAGTCGAGGACGAAGCGCTTGATCCCCGCGACGCCGTCGGCCGGCGTGCACATCTTCAGGAAGCTCATGTTCTCCGAGCCCGAGCCCTTGGGAACGCACTTGACGTCGAGGCCGTCCCAGCCCTGGACGAAGTCCCAGTGGACGATGGGGACGCGGTAGCCGACGTTCTGGCCGGTGTTCTCGCGCGTGAGCGTGTGCACCGTGTTCGAGCGCAGCGGATGCTCGACCGTCGCGCGCTCGGTGCCGTCGTAGAGCGCCTCGTAGATGCGGGCCGGGTGGAGCGGGAAGTCCTCCCCGACGCGGCAGTAGTAGACCGCGATCCCGGTGTCCTGGCACACGAGGTTCTTCTCGTCCTCGGCCACCTGGACATTGCGGAGGATCGTCTGGAGCACGCGCTGGCCCGGGACCGACGTCTCCGTCTCGGCGGCCTCGGCGAGCGCGTCGCGGAGGTCCTGCGGGATGTCCTTCAGCGCCCAGACGTAGAGATGTGCGGCGGCGTCCTCGACGACCTTCTGGAGATCCGTGGCGACAGCCATCACGCCGCAGCCTTCTTGGCTGCCGCGGCCCCTGCGCGCCGGCCGAAGACGCAGCACTCGAGGAGCGAGTTGCCCATCATCCGGTTGCGCCCGTGCGTCCCGCCGGCGATCTCGCCGCAGGCGAACAGGCCCTCGACGGTGGTCTCTCCGTGCTCGTCGATCACGAGGCCCCCGTTCTGGTAGTGGAGGATCGGATAGGTGAGGATCGGCTCCGCCAGTGGGTCGACGCCGGCAGCCCGGTAGCGGCGCAGCATGTACGGGAGCGAGACCTCCGCGTCGGCCTCGGGGATCCGCGTCGTGTCGAGCCAGACGGCAGGTCGTCCGTCGGGCGTCTCCACGCCCTTGCCCCTGTCGACCTCGTCGAAGATCGCCTGCGAGACCTCGTCGCGCGGCGCCAGCGGATCGGTGAACTCCTCGCCGTCTGCGTTGACGAGCACGGCGCCGTACGCGCGCGTGGTCTCGGGAATCGAGTAGCCCTTCAGGTTCTCGGGCCAGGTGCCGCCGTTGGGGTGGTACTGGAGCGCGTCGAGGTCGCGCGCCTCGGCGCCGAGACCGAGGGCGATCTGCGTGGTCTCGCCGGTCGCGCCAGGATGGTTGGTGGTCAGCTCGCCGCGCTCCTCGGCCTCGCGGAAGCACCGGCCGCCGGCCGAGAGCACGACGGCGCCCACCTCGACGACGTGCTCGCCGCACCGCGCGCGCCAGCCGGAGCCGGCCTGCTCGAGCTCGGTGAGCGGCGACTTGGGCAGGACCAGAGCGTTCGAGGACTCGACGGCCTCGCGCAGCGCGCTCGTAATCGCGAGCCCGGTCTGGTCGCCCACCTGGAGCAGGCGCCTGCGGCTCGCGCCGCCGCAGCGGGCGAGCCGGTAGCCGCCGTTCTCGCGCGTGAAGTCGACCCCGGCTTCCTCGAGCCAGTGAATCGTCGCGGGCGCCTCCGACGTGAGCACGCGAACGAGGTCCATGTTCGCCGTCTCGTGCGAGCTCCTCCACACGTCCTCCGCGTGCTGCTCGGGCGAGTCGTCCTCACCGAAGGCGGCCTGGATGCCGCCCTGAGCCTTGGCCGAGTTGGAGGAAGGGAGCGAACGCTTCGTCACCAGCGCGACCCGCGCACCCGTGCGTTCGGCGGAGACCGCGGCAGCGAGCCCCGAGGCTCCGCTCCCGACC
>DAITAN010000376.1:0-2714 GCA_036824235.1 Gaiellaceae bacterium
AGGCCGGGCTCGACTCGCTCGCGCAGACCGCCGCCGAGCTCGAGAGCGCGGTTCCGGAGCGCCTCGGCGCCGCGATCGAAGAGGGCATGCGGGCGGAGGTGCTGCCGGTCGCGAGGCACATCGCGGAGGTGCGTGGCCTGACGGGCCAGCTCGTCGGGCGCATCGAAGCCCTGCAGGGTGAGGTGGCCGCCGAGCGGCGCGAGCGCCTCGAGGACCTCGCCGTCCTCGTCGAACTGATCGGCTCGGGCTGGCGCGCCGTCGAGCGCAGGCTCGACCGCGCAGAGCGCATTCTCGACCGCATCGAGCGCGCGCTCGAGGAACGCCCGGGCGCCGCGCTCTACCGCATCGACAGCCGCCAGGCGCAGTAGCCCTAGTAGCTAGGCCGCAGGCAGCCGCAGCTCGAACCGCGAGCCCTGCCCGACGACGGAGTCGAGCTGGAGGTCGCCGCCGAGCGCGTGTGCGAGCTCCAGCGAGATCGCGAGCCCCAGGCCGGTGCCCTCGCCGTTCTCGGACACGAACGGCCTGAAGACGCGGTCGTGGTTGGCCGGCGGGATGCCGGGCCCCGAGTCCGTGACGGAGACAGAGGCGAACCCGTTGTCCTTCGAGAGGGCGAGCGAGATCACGCCGCCGTCGGGCGTCCACGAGAACGCGTTCGAGAGCAGATTGGAGACGATCTGCAGGACACGATCGCCGTCGGTGTGCAGGACGGGGCTGGCGCCGAGCGAGAGCTCGTAGCGGATCTCCCGGCGGCGCGCCTCTTCGGCGAAAGAGTTGTAGCCCTGCTCGACCAGGCGCTCGAGCTCGACCTCCTGCTCTTCGAGCGTGAAGCTGTGGGCCTCGAGCCGGGACAGGTCGACGAGATCGCCAACGAGACGGACGAGCCTGTCCGTCTCCGTGCGAATGACGTCGAGCGATGCCTCGCGGGACCCGGGGTCGGAGGCAAGGCCCTCGCGCAGCGCGGCGACGTGGCCACGGATCGCGGTGAGCGGCGTCCGCAGCTCGTGCGAGACGCGAACGAGGAAGTTGCGCTCGTGTGCCTCGGAGGCGGCGAGGCGCTCGGTCATCTCGCGGAAGCGTTCCGTCAGGTGGGCGACCTCGTCGCCCGAGCCGGACTGCGGGAGCTCCGCGCCGTAGCGCCTGCTTGCGACCTCGTCCGCGGCGCGCGAGAGCGCCAGCACAGGCTTCGTCAGGCGGCGGGTCAGGTACCACACGAACCCGACCGCGATCCCGAGGCCGGCAAGGAACGCGAGCGCGAGCCGCTGGGAGAGGTCCATCCAGCGCTCCTGCAGCTCGGCGCGCGGCTTCGCGACGACGATCGCGCCGAAGGTCTCGCCGCCGAGCCGGATCGGATACGCGGCTGCGAGGAAGACGCGGTCGGCGCCCGGCGGGCGGAACTCGAACGTCTGCACGCGTCCGTCGTCGAGCGCGTCCCGGTCGAGGAGGTCGAGGGACAGCTTGCTCAGGCCCGACGCCTGGCCGGGGAAGATCTCGACGCCGGCGTAGTAGATCTCCGAGCCGGTCGCCTCCTCGAGCGTCGGAGGCGCGAAGCGCGGAGCGGGCCCGGTCTCGTCGATGCTCGCGTTGGCCTGGCGCGTGTAGAGCTCGGCGAGCCCTTGGGCCTGGCGCTCGAGCTCTGCCAGCGTCCGCGACCGCGTGTCCTCTTGGAAGAACCGAACGGCGATCGCGACCGTGACGAGCGCGGCCACGAGCACGCCCGCGAAGAAGATCGCGGGGAGCTTGAAGCGCAGGGAGCGCAGCACCGCCGGCCCCTATGAGACTTTCGCGGCCTTCGGCTCCGTCGAGACCTTGTAGCCGACGCCCCACACGGTGACGATGGGGCAGGCTTCGCCCAGCTTGCGCCGCAGCTGGCGGACATGAACGTCGACGGTGCGCGTGTCGCCCGCAAACGTATAGCCCCAAACGCGCTCCAGCAACTGATCGCGCGTGAGCACAAGCCCGCGGTGGTCGAGCAGGTCCCAGAGGAGGTCGAACTCCTTGGGCGCGAGCTGGACCTCGGTGCCGGTGACCGTGACTTCCCGCCGCCCGGCGTCGATGCGGAGCTCTCCGTGCTCCAGCACCGAGCTCACGAACTCCCGGCGCTCGGGGCTCGAGCGGCGCAGGATCGACTTCACCCGCGCAACGAGCTCGCCCGGGTTGAACGGCTTGGTGAGATAGTCGTCCGCGCCCACCTCGAGCCCGATGATCTTGTCGATGTCCTCGTCGCGGGCGCTGAGCATGAGGATGGGGACGTCGGAGCGCTGCCGGACGCGACGGCAGACGTCGATGCCGTCGAGGTCGGGCAGCATCAGGTCGAGGATGATCAGCGCCGGAGGGTCGGCGCTCGCCTTCTCGAGAGCGTCGCCGCCGGTGCCCGACACGCGCACCGCGAAACCGGCGCGCTTGAGGTACATACCGACGAAGGACGCGATGCTGGACTCGTCCTCGACGACGAGGATCGCCTGTTTCGTCCCGGTCACAGCGCCGTATCCTGGCACAACGCCCGGTTGACGAGCGCCGGTCACCGTCGCCACAGCGTGTACGTCCGCGCCACGCGGGGCCAGCGCTTGAGCGCGCTTCCCGCGATCCGGTAGGTGCCGGTCGGGCCTGTGTTGAAGGCATCCAGGGTCAGCGATCCCCGTGCGCTTCCGCCGGCGAAGATCCGCCGGCCGGTGATGACCGCCTGCCACGGGCCCCCAAGGTCGCCGCTCCAGACG
>DAITAN010000043.1:0-11472 GCA_036824235.1 Gaiellaceae bacterium
GAGCTGGCAGGCGCCGAGGACGTACTCGACCTCGCGCGTCACCTCGTGGCGGTCGTCGGCCATCAGGTGCCGGCGAACGGTCGCACCGTCCTCGAAGAGCTTCCCGAGAGGCGGACGGCGCATGAGCGGCAGTAGTCGCGGAGGGAAGCGCCGGGCGGAGAGCTGGAGCGTCCCGTCCTCGTAGACGAGCCTCGGGCCGACGAGGCCGACGTCGGGGTGAGCATCGAGGTAGCCCACGAGCTCGGGCAGAGCGCCGGCGGTCAAGCGCGCGTCGCTGTCGAGGAACATGCGCAGCCGTCCGCTCGCACGCCGGAGCCCGGAATTGCGCGCCGCGACACCGACGTTGGTCGCCAGGGTGACCACCTGCGTCTCGGGGAAGGCCTCGGCCACCGCCTCCGGCGTGCCGTCGTGCGAGGCGTTGTCGACGAGCACCACCTCGGCCTTCACGGGCGCCGCATGCTCGGCCACGGAGGCCAGGCACGCGAGCACCTCGTCGCGCACCTCGTGGGCGACGACGATGACGGTGACGTCGGGCGCCTTGGGGCTCACGACGGGGCCAACGCCGCGCGTCCGACCATCCGGCGCGCCTGCCCCAGAGCATTGCGGGGGAGCTTCGGGTCGACAAGCAGGATCATCGCCAGGTAGACGCCGAGACCGACCGCGAGCGGTGCGCAGAGCTGGACGATGCCAACTGTGTCCCCGGTCGCCTCGGCGACGGCGCGGCACGCAACCCACGCGACGGGGCAGGCGAAGGAGACCGACGCGAGCGCCTGCCACTGCCGCCCGACTGACACCTGCGCGCGCGTGCGCGCGAACCAGGCGAGGGCCGCGGTGGCCACGACCGACTCGCCGAGGACCACCCACGCCACGTCCGTCACGCTGCCGTAACGTGCGGCCGCATACACGGTCGGGACGAGCAGGACGAGCATGGCGAGGGAGATCCGCCCGAGCAGCGCCTGCTGGCCGATCGAGTTCAGGAACCACGCGATCGTGCCGCGGACGGGCTTGACGGCGGCCCAGATGCCGAGCACGCCCAGCGGGCCGATCATTCCGGCCCACTGGTCACCGAAGACGACGAGCGTGATCGGCTCGGCCGCGCCCGAGAGGACGATCCCGAACGGGCAGGTGGCGAACGCGACGAGCTTCAGGGCGGAGAGGAACGCCGGCCTCACATCCTCCCCGCGGCTGCGCATGCGGGCGAATCCGGGGAAGGTGACCTTGGAGACGGACTCCGCGATCACCCAGTTCGGAAGCTCGGAAAGCCGCAGCGCCATGGAGTAGTAGCCCAGGCGGGTCGCCCCGAGCACGCGGCCGACGACGACGATGTCCACGTTCTGCGCCGCAAAGCTCGTCACGACCTGGACGAGGAAGCCCTGCCCCTCTCGCACGCCGTGCGCGGCCGCGGCCCGGTCGAACGCGGGCCGCACGCGGTACGGCGCCAGCCAGAGGAGTGCGACGGCGTACGCCGCCGCGGCCACGATCTGCCCGGCGACCAGACTCCACACGCCGGCGCCGAGCGCCGCCAGGAGCACCCCGATGCCCGTGTAGGTGAAGGCCTGCACCATCTGAGCGACGAAGCGGTTGCGGAACTCGAGCTCCCGCTGCATCAGCGCCTCGTAGAACCAGTTCAGGCCTCCGCTGAAGAAGACCATGACCGAGAGCGCAAGCACGATCTCGTCCAGCTGCGGCTCGTCGAAGAAGCGCGCCGCGAGCGGTGAGAGCGCGGCCATGACGACGGCGAGTGCCGCCCCCATGAGCAGGAACATCGTCAGGTACGTCCCCTTCTCCCGCTCGCTCAGATCTTGCTCGACCACGAAGACGCCGCCGAGCCCCAGGCTCGCGACGAGGCCCAGGAAGATCGAGATCGTGAGCGCGAGCGCGACGAGGCCGAAGTCCTCGGGCACGAGCAGCCGCGCGAGGACAACGGTTCCCGCGATCTGGACGAAGCGGCTCCCCGCAAGCGTCAGGAACGTCCAGGGGATGCCGCGAATGGCCTTTTCTTCCATGCCCGTCCTATCCTGACTGTCAGCGATGCCGGAGCCCCGCGCAAGCGTGATCGTCCGCGCGAAGAACGAGGCGCGCGGGATCGAGCGCACCTTCAAGGTGCTGCGCCGTCAAACGGTCCCCGTGGAGATCGTCGTGGTCGACTCGGGCTCCACGGACGGCACCGTCGAGATCGCGAAGCGCTGGTGCGACCGCCTCGTCGAGATCCCGGCCGAGAGCTTCACGTACGGCTACAGCCTGAACTGCGGCGCCGAAGTCGCCCGCGCGCCGTTCCACTTCTCGCTCTCGGCGCACTGCGCGCCGGACGGCGACGACTGGGTCGAGCTGTCGCTGCGCCACTACGAGCGCGCGGACGTGGCCGCCACGAACGGGATCCAGACTCTGCCCGGCGGGACGAAGGTCGAGAAGGTCTTCTACCAGGACGCCGCGCACGTCCGGGCCCATCTGCTCTGGGGCTTCTCCAACCACGCCTCCTCGTGGCGCGCCGACCTCTGGCGCGAGCACCCCTTCGCCGCCGAGCTGACGAGCTCGGAGGACCGCGAATGGGCGATGTGGGTCACCGAAGCCGGCTGGGTGATCGCGTACGACCCTGCGCTCTGGGTCGACCTCTCGCACCAGTGGGACGGCGGTGCGTTCTTCCAGTACCGCCGCAAGCGGCTCGAGACTCGCGGGCTCGCCGAGTTCGCGCCCCTCCCGCCCTATCGGGCACGCGACGCGCTCGAGGAATGGTGGACGCCTCCCGACGAGCGCCACTCGGCGCTCTTCCACCGGCTCAACTACCGCCGGATGGCGGGGATCCTGGGGAAGTACCGGGGTCTCGCGAGGACTCGCCGCCGAGGCTCCTGAGACCGAGCGCGAGTCCGCTCCACGTGCCGGCCGTGCGGGCGGCCGCGACGCGCGCGCGAACTCCCGACCGCCGGCGCACGGCGCTCAGCATCATGCGCGCGTCCCCGCCCATCTGGACGAGCAGGAAGCGCAGCGGCCGCAGGTCGCCGGAGCGCAGGTGCTTCGCGCAGAAGGCGGCCCCGCCGAGGTTGTAGCCGTAGAAGAGCCGTGGAAGGGCACTCGGTTCGCGCCATTGCTCGTGGACGATCTCGAAGCCGGGCGTGGACGCGATCCGGTAGCCCGACTTGAGGAGCCGGTAGCCGAGGTCCATGTCCTCCGCGCCCGGGAAGCGCGAGCCCGGGCCGAGGCGCGTGTCGAAGCCGCCGCTCGCCAGGAAGACGTCGCGCCGGCAAACGAAGTTCGCCGCGTATCCGACGCGGGCCGGGTGGACGACGTTCTCCCACACGCGCGCCTCCTCGACGTGGAAGACGCTCACGGGCAGGTGCGTGCGATCGGGCGCGAAGCCCTCGGGCGCGTGCACCTCGCCGAAGAGCGCGTCAGGGCTGCCCAGCTTGGCGATCTCCTCGGTGAGCGCCGAGAGCCAGCTCGCGGTGATCTCGACGTCGTCGTCGAGGAATGCCACGTACTCGCCGCGGGCCAGGCGGGCGCCTTCGTTCCGCGCGGCGGAGGTCGAGGGCGGCCTGAGGGGCACGTGCCGCACGCGGTCGTCGTCGACGATGTCGAGCGCGCGCTTCGTCGAGTCGTCCTCGCTCTGGTCGACGACGACGATCTCGAGCGGCAGCGCGTCGCCGGCGAGGAGCGCCCGCACGACCGCGGCCGTGCGGAAGGGCCGGTCGAGCGTCGGGACGACGACCGAGACCGTGGGCCCGGTGTCGTCCCCGGAGCTCACTCCTCGCGCGCTCTCAGCGCCGGGAAGAGGATGACGTCGCGGATGGTCTCCCGCCCGGTCAGGAGCATCGCCAGTCGGTCGATGCCGAGCCCCAGACCTCCGGTGGGCGGCATCCCGTAGTCGAGAGCCTCGACGAAGTCCGGGTCGCCCTGGACGCCGCCGATCTCCGCGGCCTGCTCGGCGAAGCGGCGGGCCTGCTCGTCCGGGTCGTTGAGCTCCGAGTAGGCGTTGCCGAGCTCCATCCCGGCGGCGAAGTACTCGAACCGCTCGGTGAACGACGGGTCGTCGTCGAGCGTCCGCGCGAAGGGCGAGAGCTCGACCGGATAGTCATGCAGGATCGTCGGCTGGATCAGCTCCGGCTCGACGAAGTGGCTCAGTGCGTGGTCGACGAGCTGCGACCACGAGCGGTCGGCGGCGGTGTCGACGCCGCGCTCCTCGAGGCGGGCGCGCAGGTCGGCCTCGTCGCGCGTCCAGAAGCCGAGCTCCTCGAGCGCGTCGGCGAGCTTGAGGCGTTGCCACGGCGGCGCGAGGTTCACGTGGTGGCCGCGGAACTCGACCTCCGTCGTGCCGACCGTGTCCACGGCGGCTGCCGCCACCAGCTGCTCGATCCTCGACATCGTGTCGGTGTAGTCGGCATACGCCTCGTACCACTCGAGCATCGTGAACTCGGGCTGATGCTTGTAGGAGACCCCTTCGTTGCGGAAGTCCTTGCCGATCTCGTAGACCTTCTCGAGACCGCCGACGATCAGGCGCTTGAGGTACAGCTCGGTGGCGATGCGCAGGTAAAGGTCGGCGTCGAGCTCGTTGTGGTGCGTGACGAACGGGTCGGCGAAGGCGCCGCCGTAGCGGGGCTGGAGCACCGGCGTCTCCACCTCGATGAACCCCGCCTCGTCGAGATGGCGGCGGATGGAGGTGACCATGCGGCTCCTGAGCTCGAATGCCCGCCGGGTGTCCTCGTTGACGAGCAGGTCGAGGAAGCGCTTCCGGTAGCGAGTCTCCAGGTCCACGAGCCCGTGGTAGGTATCGGGCAGCGGCCTTTTGATCTTGGCCAAGAGCACGAGCTCGTCGACGGCGAGCGACGGCTCTCCGCGGCGGGTCTTGGCCGCCTTGCCGATCGCCCCGACCACGTCGCCGAGGTCGAGCTCGACCGGCCCCGCGCGGTCGGCCGAGCAGAGGAGCTGGATCTGGCCCGAGCGGTCGACGAGGTCGAGGAAGACGAGCTTCCCGTGCCCGCGCCGCCCGAGGACGCGCCCGGCGAGTCGCCGGGTCTCCTCGGCCTCGGCGCCGGCCTCGAGAGCGTCGGCCTCGGCGCGAACGGCCGCGACCTCGTCCCGGTCGGGAAAGCGCTTGGTCAGAGACGTGGGCGCCGTCTTCGCCATGGCGGCGAGTCTAGATGTGCCTGCGGCGCTTGTCCCGCAAGCCCGAGGATGTGTCGATCGAAAGCCGCGAGCCCCGGCTACGCGGCTTTGATCTCCATGATCTTGTACTTGAGCTTCCCGCGTGGGGCGACGACCTCGACGGTCTCGCCCTTCTTGTGGCCCAGGATCGCCCTGCCGACCGGCGACTCGTTCGAGAGCTTGTTCTCGGCGGGGTTCGCCTCGGCCGAGCCGACGATCGCGTACTCGATCGTCTCCTTGGCGTCGACGTCGCGGAGGCGCACGATCGTCCCCACGCTCACGACGTCGGTGGTGATCTCCTTCTTCTCGATGACGCGGGCGCTCTTCAGGCGCTCCTGGAGCGTGGCGATCCGGTGTTCCAGCATGGCCTGCTCGTTCTTGGCGTCGTCGTATTCCGAGTTCTCGGCGATGTCGCCGAACTCGCGCGCCTGCTTGATGCGCTCAGCGACCTCACGCCGCTTGACGGTCGAGAGATGCTCGATCTCTTCCTTCAGCTTCTTATGACCCTCAGGAGTGAGAATCACTTCCTTCACGACCATGTCCTCCAGGCCCCCAGACAGGGAAATGCGGCGCTACCTTGCGCCGCCGTGGGCGGCATTGTAGCCGCTACGTCAAGCCGGTCTGTTTCGCCGCCAGGCTACGATTTCCTTGCCTTGGCAGTCGAAATCCAGTCCCCGTGGCGGATCGGCTCCGTCGAGATCCCCAGCCGCGTCGTGCTCGCGCCGATGGCGGGCGTGAGCGTGCAGGCCTTCCGGCGACAGGGCCGGCGCTTCGGCGCGGGGCTCGTGTGCTCCGAGATGGTCAGCTGCGCCGGCCTCAGCCACGGGAACGAGCGCACCCTCGGCTACCTGCGCCTCAGCCGCGAGGAGGCCCCGCTCGCCGTGCAGATCTTCGGCTCGGACCCGGACGTGATGGTCGAGGCGGCCCGCATGGTCGAGGACGCCGGCGCGGACATCGTGGACATCAACTTCGGCTGCCCGGTGCGCAAGGTGACGAAGACCGGGGCCGGCGCGACGCTGCTCGAGGATCCAGAGCGCGCCGCGCGCATCGTCTCCGCCGTCGCCTCGGCGGTCTCCGTTCCCGTCACCGTGAAGATGCGCCGCGGGCTCGCCAACGGCTCGCGCGACGCACTCGCGGTAGGGCCGAAGCTGGTCGAGGCGGGCGCGGCCTCGCTCACGCTCCACCCCCGCTCCGCCAAGCAGATGTACACGGGCACGGCCGATCACTCCCTCACCACCGAGCTGGTCGAGCTCGTCGACGTCCCCGTGGTCGCCTCCGGCGACGTCACCTCGCGCGGGCGCGCGCAGGAGCTCCTGGACGAGACCGGATGCGCGGCCGTCATGGTCGGGCGCGCGGCGCAGGGGAACCCGTGGGCGGTCGGCGAGATCTCCGGCACCCGCTCGGGCGAGCCGACGGGCGAGGAGGTCGTTGCCGAGCTCATCCTCTTCATGCGCGCGACGGTGCACGAGCTCGGCGAGCATCGCGCGACCGGCTTCCTGAAGAAGTTCTACGGCTGGTACCTGGGCCGCGGGCGTTTTCCCAAGCCGTTCAAGCAGGAGCTGGTGCAGCTCGCGACCGTTGCGGAGGTCGAGGGCAGGCTCTTCGCTGCGGCTCCGGGGGCCGCCGACGTGCTGGCGCGTCTGGAGGGCGAGCTCCCGGCCGGAGAGGACATCCTGCTCGACTTGCCTATCTCCGCCTACGGCGGCGGGTAGTTACACGCGGCACACCGCTATAACTCCTCGTATGGCGGTGGCAACAGGCGAGCGGCGGATCGTCTCGGTTCTCGTCGCGGACGTCGTCGGCTCGACGGCGATCGCGGAGAAGCTCGGCCCGGAACGCTCGAAGTTCCTGATCGACGAGGTCATGCGGATCATGACCGAGCAGGTCCGGCGCTTCGACGGCACCGTGGCGCAGCTCGTCGGCGACGAGATGCTCGCCTTCTTTGGCGTGCCCGTCTCCCACGAGGACGACGCCGAGCGCGCCCTGCGCGCCGCGCTGGCCATCCAGCGCGCGCTGGCGCAGTACTCGCAGGAGGTCGAGGCCGCCTACGGCGTCCCGCTCTCGGTGCGCATCGGCGTCAACACGGGCCCGGTGGTCGTCGGCGTCCAGCGAGACGGCGACGACGGGTACGACCCCTGGAACGCCCTCGGCGAGACCGTCAACGTCGCTGCGCGCCTCCAGGAGCTGGCCGGACAGGGCGGCGTCCTCATCGGCCCGACGACGAAGCGGCAGGTCGAGACCGGCTTCGACCTCGAGGAGCTCGGCCCGCAGGCTATGAAGGGCGTGAGCAAGCCGATGGACGTGTTCCGCGTGTCGCGCGTCCGCGAGGCCGAGGCCCCGCCTCCGAGCCTCCCGCTCGTCGGACGCGACTTCGAGCTCACCGTCCTCGAGCGGACGATGGACGCGCTCGTCGAGGGGCGGGGCGCGATCGTCTCCATCATGGGCGAGCCCGGGATCGGCAAGACCCGGCTCGTCTGGGAGGTGCGCGACCGCTATCGCGACCGCGTGCGCTTCATCGAGGCCCGGGGCGTCTCCTATGCGCAGACCTTCCCGTACTGGCCCATCCGCGAGCTCCTGCGCGAGTGGCTCGGCGTGGGAGCCTCGACTCCGGAGGCCCGCGTCCGGCTCGAGCTGAAGGCCGAGCTGGCGCACCTCCTCGGCAAGGAGGAGGCGGACGACGCCTACCCGTTCGTGGCCAACCTCGTCGGCCTCACGCTCGAGCCCGAGGCGACGCAGGCCATCCGGGAGCTGAACCGCGAGAGCATCCAGTCCCGGACATTCGAGGTCTTCTTCGAGCTCGTCTGCAAGCTCGCCGACGAGGAGCCGCTCTGCCTCGTGTTCGAGGACCTGCACTGGGCCGACGAAGCGACCCTCGAGCTTCTCGAGTCGGTCCTCGGCATGACGGACGAGACGTCGGTCGCGTTCTTCTTCGTCTACCGCCCCGAGCGCGAGCACGGCTCCTGGCGGCTCGGTGAGCTCGCGCGCCAGCGCTACCCGCACCGCTACCGGGAGATCGAGGTGCGCCCGCTCCCGGCGGACTCCTCGCGCGTGCTCGTCTCCAACGCCGCCGACGGCGAGCTGCCCGAGTCGGTCGCCGAGCTGCTCGCCGAGCGCTCGGGCGGCAACCCGTTCTTCCTTGAGGAGGCCTTCCGCGACCTCGTCGAGCGAGGCGTGCTCGAGCGCCGCAACGGCGGCTGGGAGCTGGCGGTGTCTGAGGAAGAGCTGTCCATTCCGGCCGTCGTCCAGGGGACGCTGCAGGCCCGCCTCGACCGCCTCGACCGCCCGACGCGCGACGTCCTCTCGATCGCCGCCGTCATCGGCCGGACGTTCGGGCTTCCGCTCCTCGAGCGGCTCGTCGACCGCGACCAGCTGATGCAGGCCCTGACCGACCTGCAGCGGCTCGACCTGATCGTCGAGAAGCGCCGCCGCCCCAACCCGGAGTACCGCTTCCGCCACGGCCTCGTCCAGGAGGTCGCCTATGCGAGCCTCGTCGACACCCAGCGCCGCAAGCTCCACAAGCGCGTGGGCGAGGCGCTCGAAGAGATCTACAAGGAGTCGCCGGAGGAGGCCTACGGGCTGCTCGCCCGGCACTTCGAGGAGGCCGACGAGGCAGAGAAGGCAGTCGACTACCTGCTCAAGGCCGGCGACGCAGCGCGCGCCGTCTACGCGGACAAGGAAGCACTCGAGCACTACCGGAGGGCCCGCGCCTTCCTGGCGCGCGTCGGCGACGAGCGCCGCGCGCGCGACACGCTCTTCAAGATGGCGCTCGCTTACCATCTCGCCTTCGACTTCGAGAGCGCCGAGGAGATGTACGACGAGGCGTTCTCATGCCGGGTCGGCGAGGACCCGCGCCTACCGGCCACGGAGAGGCTCGAGACCGCGTCCAACCGCCCCAGCGAACTGGCGCCCGGCGACGTGTACACGACCGAGGCCGGCTACTTCTCGGAGCTTCTCTTCCGCGGGCTGCTCATGGTCGACTCGGAGCTGAACGTCGTGCCCGCGATGGCCGACAACTTCCGCGTCTCCTCGGACGGGCTCACGTACCTGTTCCGAATCCGCGAGGGGGCGAAGTGGAGCGACGGCGAGCCGCTCACCGCGGACGACTACGCGTACGCCTGGCGCCGCATGCGCGAGCTGAAGACGCGCACCGCCTTCCTGATGGAGGACGTCGAGGTCGCCGAGGCGCTGGACGACCGCACGCTCGAGGTACAGCTCCGCGAGCCGCGGAGCTACTTCCCGTACATCCTCTGCTCGCCGTGGGCCTTCCCCTGGCCGCGGCATCGCTGCGAAGCGCTCGGCGACGAGTGGGCGAAGCCCGAGAACCTGGTCGGGAACGGCCCCTACATGCTGGTCGAGTTTGACGACGAGGAGGCCCTGCTCCGCGCCAACCCTCACTGGACCGGCCCGCACGGGAACGTCGGAGAGATCCACTTCTCCTTCTATCCCAAGGGCGCGCAGATGGTCGAGCGGTGGCGGGAGGGGAGCTTCGACCTTCTGCACGTCTACGACCCGGTGGACGACGAGGAGCCGGACACGATGGGCGACATCGTCCCCGAGCTCGGCCTCCAGTACATCGGCTTCTCGGCCGACCGCCCGCCCTTCTCCAACCAGCACGTTCGAAAAGCCTTCTCGCACGCGATCGACCGCGAGGAGCTCCTCACCACGTTCCCGACGCTCTCGCGCGCCGCGAGCCGGGGAGGCGCGATCCCACCGGCCATGCCCGCCCATTCCCACAGGGTCGGGGCCGAGTACGACCTCGAGCGGGCGCGCGAGCTGTTGGCGGAGGCCGGCTACCCGGGTGGCAAGGGCCTACCGGAGATCCACCTGGTCGTCCCGCACTGGCTCCAGCCGATCGAGGAGCTCGCGGAGCTGTGGAAGCCGATCGGCGCGCGCGTCACGGTCACGCCGGTGCGCGAGCACGTCGATTGCGAGATGATCGCCGACGCGCACATGTGGTGGAGTGGTTGGACGGCCGACTATCCGGATCCCGACGGGTTCTTCCGGGGCCTCCTCACCCACGGCTGGCCGTTCTACTGCGACGACGACATCCTCGAGCTCCTCGCCCGGGGCCGCTCGCTGCGCGACCAGAGCGAGCGCATGCGCGTCTACCACGAGGTCGACCACCTCTGGGTGGGCGAGCACGCGGCCATCCTCCCCATCGGCTACCCGCGCTCCATCCTCCTGCGCCGCCCCTGGATCGAAGGCCTGTGGGCGAGCCCGCTCTCCCGGGCACACCTCGACACGGTGGTCGTCAGGGAGCGCAGCGCGGCCGCGCAAGAGGACGACTCAGCCGTTCCGGTCCCAGATCAGGCGTAGGCCCTCGAGCGTCAGGAGAGGGTCGACCTTGTCGATCGTCTCCGCATGCGGCGCGATCAGCTCGGCGAGGCCGCCGGTCGCGACGACGGGCGCGGCGTCCCCGATCTCCGCGCGGATGCGCTTCACGATGCCGTCCACCTGGCCGGCGAAGCCGTAGACGAGGCCCGACTGGAGGCCGCTGACGGTCGTCTTCCCGATCACCGAGGGCGGCGGCGTGAAGTCGACCTTCACCAGCCGTGCGGCGCGGGCGAAGAGCGCCTCCATCGAGACCTCGATCCCCGGCGCGAGCACGCCGCCGACGTACTCCCCGTCGGCGGAGACGATGTCGAAGTTCGTAGACGTGCCGAAGTCGACGACGATGCAGGGCGCCCCGTAGCGCTCGCGCGCCGCGACCGCGTTTGCGATGCGGTCGGGGCCGACCTCGCGTGGGTCGTCGTAGGAGATCGGGATCCCGGTGCGGGTGCCGGGGCCGAGGACGAGCAGCGTGGCCTCGACGTAGTCGCGCGCGAACTCCTCGTACGCGCGCACAAGCGGCGGGACGGTCGAGGAGAGGCACACGCCGCCGATGTCCTCGAAGGCGACGTCGCGCAGCTCGAGCAGCCTGCCGACCAGGACGCCGAGCTCGTCGCCGGTGCGCTCGGCCTCGGTGGTGACGCGCCAGTGCTCGGCCAGGCGCTCGCCGTCATAGAGCCCGTAGACCGTCTGCGTGTTGCCGACGTCGACGGCTAGGAGCATGCGAGCGCCCGCGACGGGCTAGGAGATCTCTTCGTCCCCGCCGAGCGTCTCGCCAAGCTTTTGCGCGAGCGCCTCGGGGGTGAGCGCCGGCCCGTCCCCCTCGCCGCGCAGCTCCTCGATCGTCACGTCGCTGGACGTGTAGACCTCGGCGCGCGGGATGATCCGGGTCGGGCGGTTCTTGTCCCATACCCACACGTCCTCCATGGTCAGATGGAAGAAGGGGTAGGTGGTCTGCGGCAGGACCCTCAGCTCGTGGCGGTTGCAGAGATACGTCGAGTCCTGCGT
>DAITAN010000377.1:0-2677 GCA_036824235.1 Gaiellaceae bacterium
GCCGCGCGGCGATCGCCCCGGCGCTCGGCCGCCTCGCCAGGCGCCTGGACGCGGACGTCGTGCACGCGCACTACCTCCTCCCATACGGCTACTGGGCCGCCCGCTCCGGCGCCCGTCCGCTCGTGGTGAGCCCGTGGGGGACGGACGCGCTCGTCCACGGGCAGGAAGAGGGAAGGCCGCGCGCCGAAGAGGCCGTGCGGGCTGCAGACCTCGTCATTGTGAACTCGAAGGCCCTCGAGCGGGCTTCGCTCGAGCTCGGCGCGCCCGCGGCGCGGATCCGCAACGTCCTCTGGCACGTCGACCTCGACGGGTTCGCGCCGGAGCGCGCCGATCCCAACCTGCGCTCGTCACTCGGGTGGCCCGACGACGCTCTCGTGATCCTTTCGCTCCGCAACTTCCGCCCGGACACGAACATCGACACCCTCGTGGCGGCCTTCGTCCGCATCTCCAGCGAGGAGCCTCGGGCCCGGCTCCTCCTGGCAGGGGACACCGGTCCGCTGCGCCAAGACCTCGAGGCCGAGGTCCGGCAGCTGGGCCTCGACGATCGCGTGGCGTTCCATCGCGTCGCTTCGACGGATCTGCCACCGCTCGTGGCGGCGACCGACGTCGTCGTCTCCATCGCCAACTCCGACTCGACCCCGCCGTCGCTCCTGGAGGCGATGGCCTCGGGGCGTGCCGTCGTCTGCGCCGACGCGGCCTCGATCGACGAATGGGTCAGCCCGGGCGAGGGCGCTGAGATCGTTCGCATCCGCGACAAACCGGCGACGGCGGAGGCCGTCCTCCGGCTCCTGCGGGACAACGAGCGCCGCCGCGCCTACGGCGAGCGCAACCAGCGCGTCGTGCGCGAGACCGTGGGCGACCCCGGGCCCGAGCTCGACCGCCTCTACCGCGAGCTGGTGGCGGCATGAAGGCCCTCGTCCTCGGTTTCGACGGCGCCGACTACGAGCTCGTGAGCGACCTGCTGTCCAAGGGGAAGCTCCCGACGATCGCCCGCCTCTCGACCGAGGGCGCCTTCGGGCCGCTGCGCTCGACGATCCCCGCCATGACGCCGACCGCCTGGTCGTCGTTCCTCACGGGGCTCAACCCGGGCGGGCACGGAATCTTCAACTTCACGAGCAACCCGAACCGGGCCCAGTCGCGCGTCGAGAACGCGGCGAGCCGCTCGGGCAGGCCGTTCTGGCGGCCCCTCGGCGCCGTGGGCGTGCGCTCGGCCTTCGTGACGATCCCGTTCACGTACCCGCCGGAGCCGATCGAGGGCATCCTCGTGACGGGCTACGGCGGGCCCGAGCGGCCGGCGATCCTGCCGGAAGGCGCTCGCCGGCGGATCCAGGAGGCGCAGCCGGATCTCGTCACTGCGCACCACCCGATGGCGGAGCGGTGGTGGGAGGACTTCCCGCGCTACACGCAGCGGGTGATCGACCACGTGGAGCAGATCGCCGACGTGTGTCGCCTTGCCTACGAGCTCGAGCCGGGGCTCGACCTCCTGTGCGTGGACTTCATGAGCTCCGACCACATCGGCCACCTGGGCTGGCACCGTCTCGACCCAGAGCACCCGGCCCACGACCCCGACGACCCGGGCGACGAGATCGTCAGGGTCTACGAGGCCATCGACGCCGCCTGCGCGCACCTGATCGACGTGGCAGGCGCAGCCTCGGACGAGGAGCCGACCGCGATCGTGCTCTCCGACCACGGGATGCGCCCGATCTACTGGACGTTCCACATCAACCGGTGGCTCGAGGAGGCGGGGCACCTGCGCTACCGCCGGCGCTCGCTCCAGCGGCTGAAGGGAACGCGGCTCGACTACGTGTCCAAGGTCGACCAGCGGCTGGCGCGGACGAGGCGCGCGTACGGGCGAGGGCTCGACTACGTGCCCTTCCTGCCGCAGCCGGGCGAGGACCGGGTGTTCGGCGAGATCGACTTCGGCTCCACGCGCGCCTACAGCTTCGGCGCCGGAGGACAGGTCTTCCTCGGGGAGGCGAGCGGCGCTCGGAGCGACCCAAGGTTCGCCGACCGGCTGGCCGAGGAGCTCGGGGAGATCCGCCACCCGGGCACGGGCAAGCCGGCGTTCTCCGTGCTCCGCAAGGAGGAGCTGTACCGCGGCCCCCATCTGGCCAAGGCGCCCGAGCTCGTCGTCATCCCGCAGGACGAGCGCATCTACGTCGACGCGACCCGGCGACGCTGGACGACGTCCTTCGACCGCCACGAGAAGCTCGACCCGAGCATCTCCTACGGCTTCTCCGGCCACCACGGCCTCACCGGCATCCTCGCCGCGGCCGGCCCGGGTATCCAGCCCGCGGCCGTCCCCGAAGAGGCGGAGATCGTCCAGATGGCCGCGACGATCCTGCGCCTGTTCGGCCTCGAGCAGGACGGGCTCGACGGCGCGCCCATCGCCGACGTGCTCGGCGAGATCGAGACCGTCGGCCGCGCCCAGGGCCAGGCGGCCGCAGCCGGCGCGACGGAGGGCGCCGTCTACTCCGAGGAGGAGGAGCGCGTCATCCTCGAGCGGCTCCGCGACCTCGGCTACGAGTAGCCGGGGCGACCTCGGCGCCGAGTAACGTCTTGAGCCAATGAGCGTCGCGTGCCTTCGGCCCGCTCCCACGGGGGAAACCATGTTTCCCCCGTGTGCCCCCTTCTTTGATGCAGTGAAGGAACCTCCCGGTTCCCTCACACACCCTCC